>PWKX01000143.1 GCA_003559585.1 Mollicutes bacterium
ATTCGTTATAATGTAATTGATAAAAAATCATTCTATTAGGAGGCATTTTAATGTCAGTAAAAGTAGCTATTAATGGATTTGGACGCATCGGACGTTTAGCGTTCAGAGCCATGCACGACAACCCAGATTATGAAATTGTAGCCCTTAACGATTTAACGGATTCAGAATCGTTAGCGTATTTACTTAAGTATGATACAGCGCAAGGTCGTTACAAATCAAACAGCATCTCATTCGACGATGAAGGCATCATTGTTGATGGCAAGAACATCAAAGTATTTGCACAAAAAGACCCAGAAAACTTACCTTGGAAAGACCTAGGTGTTGATGTGGTTTTAGAATGTACTGGTTTCTTCACTTCAGAAGAAGGCGCTGGTAAACACATCAAAGCAGGCGCTAAAAAAGTCATGATTTCTGCACCAGCTAAAGGTAACATCAAAACAATTGTTTATGGTGTTAATGAAGGCGATCTTGATGGTAGTGAAACCATCGTTAGTGGTGCGTCTTGTACCACCAACTGTTTAGCCCCAGTGGTTAAAGTTCTTGATGATAAATTTGGCGTTGAACGTGGTTTCATGACCACCGCTCATGCTTATACAAACGATCAAAACACATTAGATGGTCCTCATCCAAAAGGCATTCATGCTCGTAGAGCACGTGCTGCGGCTGAAAACATTGTGCCAACTTCAACCGGTGCTGCTGTGGCCGTTGGACAAGTGTTACCACACCTTAACGGTAAATTAGATGGATTCGCTTTACGCGTACCAACAGTAACAGGTTCAGTGGTTGACCTTGTGGTTGAACTTAAAGAAAGTGTTACCAAAGAAAGCATCAACCAAGCCATTAAAGATGCAGCCAATGACACACTTGGTTATACCGAAGACCCAATTGTATCAAGCGATACAATCGGCATGGAATACGGTTCACTCTTTGATGCACAAATGACAAAAGTCATCGATGTTGATGGCAAACAACTCGTTAAAGTATTATCTTGGTATGACAACGAAATGAGCTATGTTGCTCAAATGGTTCGTACCATGAAGCTTTTAGCAGAACAGATTTAATTGAAATAAAGGCAGCCGTAAGGTTGCCTTTTTTTATGGATATATGTGTGATTCATAGATGTTTGTTCGCTTTTTTATCTTATTTTTGCTATAATATTTTTTGAGGTGAAAAACAATGAGAGAACACGCAATTAAAGCAAGAGAAAACTTATTTAAGCGATTGGAAGACCAATCAGTGACGGTGTTATATTCAGGTCATGCACCACATAGAAGCGCTGATCAAAATTATGACTACACCCCACAACGCAACTTTTTCTATGTGACCAACTTATCAGAACCAAACATGATTTTAATGCTTTTAAAAGGTGATCAAGATAAAACGTTGTTATTTATTGAGAAAAACACCGATTTTAAGATTAAGTGGGAAGGCGCGTCTTTAACAAAAGAAGAAGCAAGTGCTCTATCAGGGATTGACGCTAAATCAATTTTTTACTTAGACGATTTTGATAAAGTGTTTAACCAAACGATGAACTATGCCAGAAGCATCATGGGCACCCCGCCTGTAACATTATATTTAGATCTTTACCATGAATCGGTTAAGAAGAAACCAGTGAGTTTATCTCAGGCAGCCAACATTGTTGAAAACTATCCAGAATTAAACATTAAATCTGTGAATGCTCACATTTCATATTTAAGAATGTTTAAAACAGATGAAGAAATTGAAGAAATCAAACAAGCGATTGCTCATACGAAAAAAGGATTAGACAACGTTTTAGCCAACATTAAAACCCGGACGCATGAATACCAACTACAAGCGGATTTCCTTCATGCGATTACTTTAGATGGTTCAGAAGGCTATGCGTTTGATACGATTGCGGCGTGTGGTAAAAACGCCACGGTGCTTCACTATACCGACAACAAAGACACACTCGATCATAACGAAATGATTTTATTCGATTTAGGGGCCCTTCACAATAACTACGCCTCAGACATTTCAAGAACCTACCCTGTGGGTGGTGCTTACTCAAAACGACAAAAAGAGATTTATCAAGCGGTGCTTGATGTTAATAAAAAGTCGATTGATTTTGTAAAACCGGGCGTCACTTGGAAAGAACTTAACGACTATGCGAAAGACTTACTTGCTAAAAAGGCCGTTAAATTAGGCTTAATCCAAGAAGAAAAAGATATTATGAATGTGTATTATCATAGTATCGGACACTTTATGGGTCTAGACGTGCATGATGTTGGCTTATACAATCAACCATTAGAGGCGGGTATGGTGTTAACCATCGAACCAGGTCTTTACACGAGTGAAGAAGGTATCGGTGTGCGCATCGAAGACGATATCTTAGTCACCGAAGATGGTTGTGTTAATTTAAGTGAAGCCATCATCAAAGAAGTTGACGACATTGAAAAAGCCATAAAGGGTTCTTAATTGAACCCTTTTTCTTTTTAAAGGTATGCTATAATATGCGTGAGGTGCTGGCATGATTAAATTTGAAGGAACCATAAAAAACGTAACCTATTATAACGAAGAAAACGGCTTCGCCATTTTAAGGCTTGAAGGCGTTCTTTTAGCGGGCAGTGATACGCTATTTGATGAAACGGAAGCCGCCATCACCGCCAAAGGGTATATCCCCAACCCTGTCAAAGGCGAAACCTATACACTAACGGGCCGGTTTGAGACCCACCCAGAGTACGGTGAACAACTCGCAGTGACCTCACACGAAAAACACGAAGACTTTAATGAAGCCGGTTTAATTGAGTACTTATCCAGTGACATGTTCACCGGCATCGGTGAAGTCAGCGCCACTAGAATCGTTAAAACCTTAGGTAAAACAGCGATTGATCAAATCATTGATGACCCAAAGGTATTAAATAAAGTGCCAAAGCTAAGTAAACAAGTAAAAACAGGTTTAAGAGACCAGCTAATCGAAAACAAAGCCTCACAACAAACCTTAATCAAACTGTATGATTTTGGCTTGTCAGCAAAACTAGCCAAACGTATTAAAGACACCTACCAAGAACAAGCGTTAAATGTGATCAAGGATAATCCTTATAAACTCATTGAAGACATTGATGGCATTGGTTTTGAACGGGCCGATTTAATCGCTAAAAAACTTGGTATAAAAGATAACGATGAACGGCGTATAAAAGCAACCATCATTTATTTTATGCAACATATCACCTATCAAAAAGGACACACCCATATCGCCAAAGAGATGTTTGTAAATACGTTATTACAAGCACTGAACAAAGACACCATCCTCACCACTGAGGCTGATGTCACTAAGATGATCAAGACGTTGAAACATGAAACCATTCTTAAAGAAGAACAAGGCGCTTTATCGTTACATGAAATCGCTGAAATGGAAAGTGATTTAGCAGAGAAGTTATTAGCCCACACAACATCAACGAAAGCGATCCATCATAAGCAATTACTCGAGGCGATAGCGTCTTTTGAACAAACGCATGATTTCTATTTTGATGACCGTCAGAAAAAAGCGATCATCCATATGCTTAAACACAAACTGATGATATTAACTGGTGGGCCAGGAACCGGTAAAACGACAGTGATTAAGGGCATCATTCATGTCTTTAAAGCCATACATAAGGTTAAAGATGATGACATTAAACTCTTAGCGCCTACCGGCCGTGCAGCTAAGCGTATGCAAGAGTCCACAGACTTAGAAGCCAGCACCATCCATAAGTTTTTAGGGTATGGTTATGATGGCTTTTTCGCACACGATGAAGATCACAAACAAGCAGGCCGTTTGTTTGTGATTGATGAAGCCTCTATGATTGATTTACCCTTAGCTCACCATTTGTTTAGCGCTTTACCTGATGATGCGCATATTTTAGTGGTCGGTGATGATGAACAGTTACCTTCTGTGGGTCCCGGGCAAGTGTTGAAAGATATGATTGAATCAAATGAGATTAAAACGGTAACACTAAATACCATTCACCGTCAAAAAAACACCTCAACCATCATTCATCTAGCGGCCTCGATTAGAGAAGGTCGTGTACCAAGTGATCTGTATGAACGGTATCAAGACCGCTTTATCATCACTGAAAAGGCTGAACACTTTATGCCACGATTAAAACGGATGATCGATTACCTGATCAACTTAGGGTATCAACTGCATGAAGACATTCAAGTATTGATCCCGATGTATAAAGGCAGCGTTGGCATCCATGCGGTGAATGCATTTTTACAAGAAACCTACAACGACAACAAACAAAAATCACTCACCTATGGTGATGCAACCTATTATATTAACGATAAAGTCCTTCAACTGGCTAATCGGGCTGAAGATGGCGTCATGAACGGCGATCAAGGCCGTATTACGGCCATTGATTCTGATGATCGATCTTTAATCGTTGCTTTTGATGGCAAAGAAGTCACCTATCAAAAACAAGACTTAGATCAAATCACGCTGGCTTACGCAATGAGCATTCACAAATCACAAGGCAGTGAATATAAAGCGGTGATTATGCCAATTTTTAAACAATACAGCATCATGTTAAAAAAACGATTACTTTACACAGGCATCACCCGTGCTAAAGAAACGTTGATCATGGCTGGGGATATTGCCTATATATCATATGCGGTTAAACACATTGAAGAAGGCCGTCAGACCTTGTTAAAAACAAAACTAGCCGGTACACTTTTAAACCGTGAAGCGCAAATTGATAGCGCATTAGAATCATTCGATCAAACATCTAAAACCAATGGTCATAAACGCATCAGTGACCCTGCGATTCCTTTTGATACGCTTGGTGAAAACTTAAAAGGATTAACGCCATATGATTTTATGGATGAGCAAGAATGATGCGGTGCTTTTGCTTGCATTTAACACGGCCATTTTGTATAATGAAGTAAATCTATGATAAAGCCGAGTAGATGATAAAACACGCATACAGAGAGTTTGTGGATGGTGAGAACAAACCGTGTGATCATCGAAGCTACTTTTGAGTGATGGCAAACCCATCCGCTTGCGAGCGTTACAACATTTGAGTGCATTTGAATAAAGGTGGTACCGCGGCTCAGTCGTCCTTAGTTGTTTTTTAAGGACGTTTTTTATGATTTTAGGAGATGATGAAATGAAAAAAATGAGTGGACATGAGATTAAAAAGATGTGGCTTCAGTTTTTTGAAAACAAAGGCCATAAAGTAGAAGAAAGCGCATCGTTGGTGCCAGTTAACGATCCAACATTACTATGGATTAACGCTGGTGTTGCCCCATTAAAAGGTTACTTTGATGGGTCTAAAGTCCCAAGCAATCCAAGATTGGTTAACGTTCAAAAATGTATTAGAACCAATGATATTGATAACGTTGGTAAGACCGCTAGACACCACACGTTTTTTGAAATGTTAGGTAATTTTTCAATTGGTGATTACTTCCGTGATGAAGCGATTGAATGGGGGTATGAAATCTTGACGAGTCCGGATTATTACGGCTTTGATCCTGATAAATTATACATGACCGTTTACCCTACCGATGAAGAGTCCTATCAAAAATGGTTAGCCGTTGGCGTGAAAGAAGACCACATCATTAAAAGTTATGAAAACTACTGGGAAATCGGCACTGGGCCTTGTGGGCCTTGTACTGAAATTTTCTATGACCGCGGCGATGCTTACGGCAAAGCGGATTTGAATTTGATTAAAGATGATATTGAAAATGATCGTTACATTGAGATATGGAACATTGTGTTCTCACAATATAACGCTAAAAAAGGTTTAGACCGAGAATCATACCCTGAACTGCCTAATAAAAACATTGACACAGGCATGGGATTAGAACGCATGGCTGCGGTGATACAAGGGTGTGAAACCAACTTTGAAACCGATCTTTTCTACCCTGTGATTGAAAAAATCGTCGCGTTATCAGGTGTCCCATATGACGGGTCAATGTCTTTTAAAGTGATTGCCGATCATATTCGAACAGTCGTTTTTGCCTTATCAGATGGTGCGACGTTCTCAAACGAAGGTCGTGGCTATGTCTTAAGACGTTTATTAAGACGTGCGGTAAAACACGGCAAAAACCTCGGCATTAACAAACCGTTTTTAGGTGACTTAACGAAAACCGTGGTCTCGATGATGAAAGAAACCTATCCTTATTTGCTTAAAACCATTGATTTCACACAAACCATCATTGAAAAGGAAGAAGCCAAGTTTTTAGAAACCTTAACACAAGGCGAAAAAATCTTGAATACCTTATTAGACCAAACAAACACGATGCTTGATGGTAAAGATGCCTTTATGTTATATGATACATATGGATTTCCTGTTGAGCTAACAGAAGAATACGCAAGTGCTAAAGGCATTCGTGTTGATAAAGAAGGCTTTAAAGCCCATATGAATGAACAAAAAGAACGCGCAAGAAGTGCCCGCCAACAAGTCGCAGGCATGCGCGATCAAAACCCAGCTTACCTATCGTTTAAAGCCCAAGATACTTTTGTGGGTTATGAGCGCACGGATGTCGATACCACCATCATCAAAGTATTTGAAGATGGGGTGGTGGCACAAGAAACCCCTTTCTATGCTGAGAGTGGTGGGCAAGTATCGGATCAAGGTGTCATCATCAAAGATGAAAAAGTCTATGAGGTTTTAGACGTTCAAAAATTACCAAATGGTCAGTTTTTACATTATTTAGATGCGCATGATTTAAAAACAGGTGACGCTGTCACCATGCGTGTTGATGTCGCTGAGAGAGAAGCCATTAAAGCCCATCATTCTGTGACCCATTTATTATTTGCGACTTTACGTGAGATGTTTGGTGAGCATGTCATGCAACAAGGCTCACTTGTCGGAGCGCAATACTTACGGTTTGACTTTAACCATTTAGAATTGCCTGATGAGAAAACACTGTTAGAATTAGAACAAAAAGTGAATGATAAGATTCAAGAAGCGATTGATGTAACCACGACATATACCACGTTAGATGAAGCTAAAGAAAAAGGCGCCATTGCTGAGTTTGGTGAAAAATACGATGATGAGGTTCGTATGGTTGATATGGACCATACCTTAGATTTATGTGGTGGTACACACGTCGATAACACCAAAGAGATTGAACGCTTTGCGATTGCACAGGTAGAATCGAAAGGCTCAGGTATTTACCGGATTACTGGGTTAGCCAAAGACAAAGTTTATGATATCGAAGCTTACTTAGCTGGTTATCAAAGCAGCATCAATCACTTATTAAGTAAAAAAGATCAATTGCTAAAAACCGCAGAAAATCTCGGTTTAAACGTTAAGATAGAACTGCCTGAAAAACCGCGCATTAAGGGTTCATATCAAGATGTTGTTAACACCAGAGATTATTTAAAAACGATTCAATCACGGGTGAAAGCGTTAGAAAAACATGTTAGTCAACAAAAAACAGAAGCATCGCTTATGGATGTTGATGCTTATTTAGCAATGCAAGATAGCGCCGGCAATATTGTCTTTAAAACCAATGATTTAGACCAACAGGCATTAAAAACATTGATAGACCGCTTAATGGAAAAAACAAATAAAGGCGTTATTTTTGCAGCCAATGAAACCAAAGGCAAACTGGTTTTTGTGGTTAAATCAAAATCCGATGTTCACGCTGGTAATCTTGTGAAAAAAGCAGCACAGATAGCTGGTGGTGGCGGGGGCGGAAGACCTGATTTCGCACAAGCTGGTGGCAAAGATGTCAGTAAAATTGATGATGTGTTAGACTATGTTAAAGGTGCCTTATCATGAAGGTCTTAGGGCTTGATTATGGTGATGCCTCACTCGGCATTGCCATTAGTGATAAAGAACAAACCTTAGCACGAGGCTTAGAAAACTATCGCTTTAAACAAGGGGAAGACAGCCAAGCTTTAAACAAAGTGTTAAGCTTGCTTAAAGAAGAACCCATTAGTACCATTGTTTTAGGCTATCCTAAAAACATGGATGGTTCAGAAGGGGTGCAAGCTGATAAAACACAGGCGTTTAAAACCTTACTAGAAACACACACCAACCATCCGATTAAGTTGGTTGATGAACGCTTAAGTTCAAAAATGGCCAAACAAACCATGATGTTCGGCAACAAAAGTAGAAAAAAAAGACGCTCAACCGTTGATGAAATGTCAGCGGTGCTCATCTTACAAGATTATTTAGATCAACAAAAAAATAAATAGGAGTGTGATCACAGTGGAAGATAAAACACTACGTGTCATCGATGAAAAAGGCAACGAAAAAGATTTTGAAATTGTGTTAACTTTTAAGTCAGATGAAACAGGTAAATCGTATGTTGTATACAAAGAACCTGGTGATTCTGATGAAGTGTTTGCGGCTTCGTATAACGAATCCGATACAGAAGGCGGCGACTTACAACCCATTGAATCTGATGAAGAATGGGATATGATTGAAGAGGTTCTAAACACGTTTTTAGACGAAGAAGCTGACGAGGCGTGAGTTATTTAAACAAGCTTCACCCTAAAGAAGCCGATCAAGCGTTGGCTTCTTTACGCTTGTTTGCACAACAGGAAAACATCCCCATCATTGAAGAAGATACCGCGAGGTTTATCAAACAACTCCTCAGCATCATGCAACCCACAACAATCTTAGAAATCGGCTCAGCGATTGGGTATACCGCAACACTAATGGCTAAAGCTGCACCTAAAGCACATATTACGACCATTGAACGCGATGCAACCATGATTGAACTCGTTGACAAGCATCTCAGTGGACAAACCGTTAGTGAGCGCATCACTGTGATTCAAGCTGACGCGTTAAAACTCTCGTTAGAAGCCTTGCCACACGCGATGTATGATGTCATCTTTATTGATGCGGCTAAAGCGCAAAACATCAACTTTTTTGAAAAATATGAAGGGTTGTTAAGGCGCGGTGGCATCATTTTAGTCGACAACATCTTGTTTCATGGCATGGTTGAACAAGAAGGTTTATCTAAAAACTTAACCCAGTTGATGCGTAAGGTTGATCGTTTTAATCGTTACGTGCTTGAACGAGAAGACTTTGATACAGCTCTTTATCATATTGGTGATGGGTTGTGCATGTCAATAAAGAAGTGAGGTCTCACACATGAAATTACTGGTTAGTGCAGGCAAACAAACGATCGATGCTTTAAAACATGAGGCGGTTGATGGTTTGATTATTGGTTTTAGTTCGCTCTCACAGCGCACCCAAGATCCATTTGATTTAAACCGTGATTCGGTGGAAACATTGAAGACAATCAATCAAGATAATGTCAAACTTTATGTCTTGTTAAATGGCATTTTTCATGAACCTGATTTGCCAAAGATTGAAACGTTTTTCAAACTTATTAAACAAGCTGACTTACCTTTAGAAGGTATTTTGTTTGCGGACTTGGCGGTTTTTGAAAGCGCTGAGATGCACGGGTTTACTGATAAACTCATCTATTACCCAGAAACCTATGTCACCAACCCACAAGATGTGTCCTTTTGGCATAAACAAAATATAAAAAGTGTGGTGTTATCTAGAGAGATGACACTTGATAATATAAAAAAAATAGCCCAATCCTCACCACTGCCTTTAACATTGTTTGCGCATGGGTATTTAAATATGTTTCATTCGAAAAGGCGACTTGTGAAAACATTTTTTGATTATACAAAGGATGACGATGCCAACAAATACACCCATCAAACCCTGCATATTAAAGAAGAAATCCGTGATGCGTTTTATCCGATGATTCAAGACGATCACGGCACGCATATTTTTAGAGACAAACCACTGGCTAGCTTTGAACATCTAAAGACATTAAAAAATGATGTTGATGCGCTGCTGATTGATGGTCTGTTTTACGAACCTGATCGTTTTTTAACGATTGTGAAAGATTACATACGCGCGTTAAAGGGTGAAACGATAGATGCATCGCGCTATGATGATCATGATCAAGGGTTTTATTTTAAAGATACCATCTATCAAAAAGAAAGGGTGAAACGTGGTGGATAAACCAGAACTATTAGCCCCAGCGGGTGATTTAGAAAAACTTAAAATTGCCTTGCTTTACGGTGCGGATGCTGTGTTCATTGGCGGAAAAGCTTTTTCACTGAGATCGCGCGCATCAAACTTTGATTTATCAGACATTGAAGAAGGGGTAACCTTTGCGCATAAACTCGGTAAAAAAATCTATGTAACCACCAATATATTCCCCCACCCTGATGACATGGATGGTTTAATAGAATACTTAAAAGCTTTAGAAGATATCAAGGTTGATGCCATCATATGTGCATCGAGTGCTGTGATTGATGTGGCAAGCACGCATACCAATCTTGAGATTCATGTCTCAACCCAACAATCTCTCACCAACCACAAAGCGATTAATTTTTGGGCCAAGCGTGGGGTGAAGCGAGTTGTGCTTGCTAGAGAAGTTACTTTAGAAGAACTAAAACACTTAAAAAAACACGCGCATGCTGATTTAGAAGTCTTTATTCATGGGGGCATGTGTGTGTCTTATTCAGGCAAATGCACTTTGTCTAACACGATGACAGACCGCGATGCAAACCGTGGGGGTTGTGCGCATTCGTGTCGTTGGAACTATGATTTGTTTAAAGATGGTGAGGCATTAAACAAAACCACACCCTTTTCGATGGCATCAAAAGACTTGCAATCGATTAAGTACATCTCATCACTGTTAGATATAGGCGTGCATTCTTTAAAAATTGAAGGCCGCATGAAAAGCATCCATTATATTGCAACGGTTGTGAAAACATACCGCGCTTTAATTGATGAACTTGCTGATGATATCGATGTGGATATTCCAAAATATCTCCTTGAGATAAAAAAGGCAGAAAACCGCTTATCATCACATGGGTTTATGGAAGGGTTGACCGATGTCAACCAACAACTCTACGATTTACGAAGTGAACAACCAACTCAATCGTTTATCGCCCTTGTTTTAGAATATGATGCTACGACCAAACAAGCTTTGATTGAACAAAGAAATAAGTTTAAGTGTGGCGATTACATTGAGGTCTTATCCCCAGGCTTTGATCCGGTAACATTTAAACTAGAAACACTGTCTACAGAAGACGGTGAGACCATTGATGTTGCCCCTCACCCTAAACAACGCTTAATCATTCAAACGCCGTTTCCACTTAAACCGTTTGATATGTTAAGGAAACCTTATCAAAATTAAATTGTCAGCCTATCTAAAACATGGTACAATATTTGCATATCAAGGAGGATTCACATGGAAAAATCAAAAAATGGCAACAAACAAACCTATCAATTAACTCAAACGGGTATTGATAAATTAAAAGAAGAATTAGATTTCCTTAAAAACACAGAAAGAGACCGTAATCTAGAGGCGTTAAAAGAAGCCAGAGCACAAGGTGACTTATCTGAAAACGCAGATTACGAAGCGGCCAGAGATGAACAAGCGCGCATTGAAGGCCGTATTAAAGAAATTGAAAACATTTTAAAGCACGCCGAACTCATTCGTGAAGATAAACGAAACAACAAGGTTACCATTGGGAAAACGGTTCGTTTAAGTGTGAACGGTAAAGACCCAGTAGAATACAGCATCGTTGGATCGATTGAAGCCGATCCATTCAACTTTAAAATTTCTAATGAATCACCGGTTGGTAAAGCGGTGATCGGCCATAAAAAAGGTGACAAAGTCTCTTATAAAACCGAATCCCGTAAGGAAATCAACATCGAAATTTTAGACGTGAAATAAAAGAATGAGACTTCATTCTTTTTTTCATTCTTAAAGGGGGATCACCACGATGAACATAGGCATTATCTGTGCGATGGATATTGAAAAAGATGCTTTTTTATCGCTGTTTGATCACGTCGATACCATCCATAAAGGACCACTTACCGTTTATCAAGTAGGGCACCATCAACACCATATTTATGTGGTGAAAAGTGGTATTGGCAAGGTGAATGCAGCGTATGTGGCTGGATACTTTTTTGAACACTTCAACATTGATGCGTGTTTAAACACAGGCATTAGTGGTGGCATCTCAGTGGCATTAGGTGATGTTATCATCGGCACAGAAACGGCTTATTTTGACGTTGATGTGACGGCTTTTTCGTATGCTTATGGTCAAGTACCTGAGTTGCCGCCGTCGTTTAAAGCAGATGAAAGGTTGCTTTCTAAAACGTTAAACCTAGCCGCAGCCAATCAATGTCTTTCAGGTGTGTTAACCTCAGGCGATCAGTTTGTCACATCCTTGAAGGTGTTAATGCCTATCATGAAAGCTTATCCTAATATTAA
>PWKX01000058.1 GCA_003559585.1 Mollicutes bacterium
AGTTAACATCTTTTAAGATTGCGTTATCTAAACTCAAATCAGCGACGAGTTTCTTCAATCTTTCGTTCTCTTTTTCTAACTGCTTCAAACGTTTAGCATCTGAAGCCGTTAAACTTCCATATTTGCTTCGCCACTTATAATAAGTCGCTTCACTCACTTCGATGTGCCTTACGGCTTCGCCAATCGTTTTTCCTTGGGCTATGAGAATCTCAACTTCTCTAAGTTTGACAATAATCTGTTCAACTGTGTGCGTGTTTTTTTCATAGTTCATCCATCCTTCATTTGAGTTTAGTATATCACTTTTTCTCTCATTTAGGTTGGACCAACTTTTGGGGGGCACGTCATTATTATATCACGGTTATAAATTTTAGTAAGCCGTTTATCTTTGAATCTCAATGTCGGTCTTGTCTCACCCAACAAGGACTATGGGTAACGAATTTTCATCATATATTAAGAAAAAAGCCAAAAGTGATTAATAATAACTAAAAATAAATATGATCACGTTAAGTGTGTTCAAAAAAGGCAACTGTCTAGGCAACGCTGTCATTGAGGACTTCTTTGGCATCCTTAAATCACAGATGTATTATAATGCGCCTTTTAAAGTACCCTGACAGTTCATCTGATTTTAAAAAGCTTATATCAAATTTTATAATGAACTGTGCATTTTGTGTTAACTAAAAGGAATGACTTTGGTTCAATACCATCATCATTCCTTAAGTGTTGTTCAATTATTATTTTCTAACATATGGTTTTCAGTACATTAGGATGATACGCCTTAATAAGGTTATACTAAGCACTGATTTTTTTATGAATGCTTTTAGCGAACACTTCACTCACATAGCCTAGTAAAACACCCATAATCAAACCAATGATAGCTGGAAATAAGACGTCGCCTTCAATCCGCGCCCCTAAGGCAAAGAATGTTGAGGCTCCTATGAAGGCTCCTGGAATAAAGCCAAACCACTTAAGATGAGCTTGAAAGCACATAGCACCAGCACCAACTGCGACTGCCACAAAGGCACCTACTAAATTAAAGCTAAAGATATGATTCCAAATCAGGACAATCACAACGCCCCATAGAATACCACTCATGTTAGCTGGTATCCCGCTTGTAACCGCATCTTTCCCTCCGCCTTTAGCATAGAAGGTTGCCCAACCTAAAAATCCTGCTGGGACTAAACCGTATAATGAGAAATCAATGTCTAAACCTGCATAAATTTCATAAGCAAGGTTAAACAATCCAGCGAGTAAAAAGATACTGATGGTAACGGCTACTAAAAATTTATCGATTTTCATATTAAGACCCCTTTACTTTCAATGATTTAAATGATTTTACTTGATTAGTAATGGCTGTTTCGGTTGGTAATCGTTCAATGCTTGATGCGCCAAAGAAACCAGTGATACCTGTGGTTTTTTCCATTACAAATTTGGCATCTTCAGGTTCTGCCACAGGCCCCCCGTGGACTATTACTTTAATGTCCGGGTTAACTTTAACAGCTGCATCACGTATTGCTTGTGTTTTTTTAGCTGCGTCTTCTAAGGTCATTGCCGTTTGAGCGCCAATGGTCCCTTTTGTGGTTAAGCCCATATGAGCAACTAAAACATCAGCGCCTGCTTTGGTCATTTTTACCGCATCATCTTCGTTAAAAACATATGGGGTTGTAAACATGCCTTGTTTATTGGCTTCTTCAATCATTGCAACTTCTAAATCATAACCCATGTTTGTTTCTTCTAAGTTTTGACGGAAAGCACCATCAATCAAACCGACAGTCGGAAAGTTTTGAACACCGCTAAACCCAGCATGCTTTAAATCTCTAATAAAATAAGCCATGTCACGAAACGGATCTGTCCCGCACACACCAGCTAAGACTGGTGTATCCTTAGCAATCGGCAATACTTCTTTTGCCATATCCATGACAATTGCATTGGCATCGCCATAAGGCATCAAACCGGCTAATGACCCTCGCCCTGCCATACGGTAACGACCCGAATTATAAATAATGATCAAATCAACAGCGCCACTTTGTGCAGATTTTGCTGAAATACCAGTTCCAGCACCAGCGCCAACAATGGCGTGTCCTTCTTTTAATTGCTTGTTTAAACGTTGGTGAATTTCCTCTTTTGTAAAAGCCATTTTTATTGCTCCTTTCTGTTCATGATCTCAATCAGTTTATCAGCCATCGCCACCGCGAAGCTTTGGTCATTAATATGTTCATCTTTTTCTATGAGTGCACATCGTGATTGATCAAGGTTTGCTTTTAAAGCATTAAACAGTGCTATGTTTTCATGAGAACTTTTAAACGGCATGTCTGTATTATCCAGCATCGAAACACCTTTTAAAGGCAAGAACAAAGCAGCGTTGGCTGAAGCTTGATTCAATTTATTGGCAATGATCGTCCCCAGTTCTTTATTTTCTGCTTCATTAGTGCGCATCAATGTCACAGAGGCATTGTGTTCATAAAAATTTCGCCCTTCAAATTGACTAGGCACCGTATCAACAGGCCCAAAATTTACCATATCTAAAGCGCCAACTGATACAACTTGTGGCACATCGTGTTGACTGGCTGCATCTAAGCGTTTAGGACCCGCACTTAGCACACCGCCAACCAGTTCATCACACCATTCAGTCGTGGTCAAATCCAACACACCTTTAAAGTATCCTGATTCAATCAACGCTTCCATTGAGCGACCACCTGCACCTGTGGCATGAAACACCACCACATCATAACCTTGTTTTTCAAGATGCGCTTTTGCCGCTTCAACTGCTGGGGTCGTTACCCCAAACATCGTGGCAGCAATCAATGGTTTTTTCGAGGGTTCAAGGTTTTTTTCTTCTTTAACCATGCCAACAATGGCGATGCTTGCGTTGGTTAATACTGTTTTTAAAATATCATTTAACCCCGCCACATCAACAACCGAATACATCATCATCACATCTTTTACCCCAACGTAACTAGAAACATCGCCAGCGGCCATGGTTGAGACTAAAACCTTGGGCATGCCTACGGGCAAAATCTCCATAACTTTAGCCGCGATACTTGAGCCACCAGAACCACCTAGTGAAATGAATCCTGATAATTCATCATTTTCTAATAATGCTTGGGCTTTGATTTGTGCGCCTTTAGACATGATTTTTACATTTTTGCCACGATCTTCACTGCTTCTTAAATCATCGAGTTCATAACCCGCCGCTTTAGCAACCTCATGGTTCGTGATGTCAGCTTTCACATGCGCATCAAACACACCTGCATCCATTAATACCGTTTTGACGCCTTTTGATTCAATGGTGTCTTTCACAAACTGAAACTCTTTTGCTTTTGTGTCTAATGTTCCAACAATTAACACTTTTTTCACAATGCATTCCTCCATTTAATCGTTTTGAACCGGTTCGTTACCTAAAGTATACCCGTTATGAAAACGTTGTCAATATGAAAAAAGTTGCCCACTTTTTCCCACTTTCACACTTTTTTCTTGTTTTCATCTTTTTATTTCATATAAATCCCATAAAATCGTCGAATTATATAAAAAAAGCGAGAAATCTCTTTCTCACTTTTTAACATCACTTTTTTTTGATAAATGATATTTTTGAAGTTTATTATAAAGTGTGCGTCTTGAAACCCCCAAAGCTTTAGCAACACGGGTTTGGTTCCAATTGTGTTTCATCAACTCTGAAAGAATCAATTCCTTTTCAATCACCATTGAGGTATTTTTAATATGGCTACTTAAGGTTTCTTCTTCTTTGTGGCTTGCTAGATGGGCTGGCAAACATGATAAATCAACTAAACCGTCATCACACATGATCACACCACGTTCTAAAACATTTTTTAACTCTCGCACATTGCCTGGCCAATCATAGGACATCAAAGCTTCGACCACAGGTTTAGTCACCTCAACTTTGACACCATGCCTCTCAGAGATTTTAGCTAAAAAAGCATGAACAAAAACTGGGATATCTTCTTTATGTTCTTTTAAGGGTGGTAAGGTTCGGTTTAACACGGTTAAAAGATAATATAGGTCTTCTCTAAATAACCCTTTTTTTACAAGTACTTTTAACTCCGTATTAGCCGTCGCGATCACCCTAATGTCTAACGTGATGGTTTCAGAGCCTCCTAGTCGCTGAAACTCTTTATCTTGAATCGCTTGTAATAATTTACCTTGTACGCTTAAAGATAAATCATTGACATTATCTAAAAACAACGTCCCTTGATTGGCTTTTTCTAAATGGCCAATGTGCCGAGACTCACTGCCGTGAAATGCGCCCTTTTCATACCCAAACAGTTCGGTTTCAACCATCGCCTCAGGCATCGACGCACAGTTCATTTTTTTTAGTGGGTACATGGCTCTAGGACTGTTATAATGAATGGCTTTGACAACCAAGTCTTTTCCAGTCCCACTTTCACCTTCAATTAAAGTATTTGCGTTATACTGTGAAACTTTATCTACCCAATGCATTAAATCTTTCATGGGTTTACTCTCGCCTAAAATAGCCCCGACACCCTCACGGGCTTTCAAACGTTTTTTAAGTGTTTCATTTTCCATCTCTAAAAGTGACACACGGTTCATGTTTTTAAATTGCTCAGTCGCTTTTTCTAGTGAGGCCTCTTTTGGTAACGTATCAAAGACAGATCCCCCAAAATAACCCACAACAGGTGTTTCTTCATAAAAGCGTTTAATCACATCTTTATCTTTGACAAAGGCGCCACCATAGATTAAGGGTATCGTTAACGGACTAAGGGCAAGGACCTCTTCAAACACCTCGCGTGCTTTATGGATTAAATGTGACAAATGTGCTTCTTTTTTTTCTGTTTCAACAGGCAGTTTACTGGCTGTCCAGCCAAAATGTAAACAAAGCACATCAACTTTGTCCTTAGCCATCTTGATGGCTTCATCTAACGTAACCGCAAAAGCCACTGTTAATAACCCTTCAGCTTGAGCGGTTCGCATAAGCTTGACTTCTTGATCAAACCCTTGATCCTCAGATTCTAAAAATGCGCGGTAAGCCCCATCAATTAAACTAACGGTTGGAAAATTATTCACCCCGTGAAAGCCATCACGCTTGATGGTTTTCACAAACGCTGCGTGATCGATTAACGGATCTTGCGCACATGCACCAAAAATAACAGGAATATGTTTAATTCTAGGAATCACTTCTTTTTTAGAAAAAGCACGGACAGCTTGGTTGCTATTTTCAAACGGCAACAACGATGCCATTGAAGAAACACCAGCCATTCGAAAACGACCAGCATTCAAACAAGCGACCATATCAGCCCCACCAACCTCAGCTTGTCTAGCACTGCGACCGTTGCCAATAGAAACCCCAATTAACGGTGCTTTTTGATCGATAGATAGCTTAAATTTTTCAAGCATGCTTTGCTTATTCGTTGTCATCCCTCTTTACTGTAAGCTTTCTTGTATGATATTTTACCGTTTATTTAGTGACCATCTCTTAAACCATCTGACATCCGCATACGATATCACGTTCACTTTCAGCGTGACATGATAAAAGCGGAGTGGCTTTAACAGCTACTTTAAACTTTTACATAATACCAAAAGACATTGACATAAATATAGTACCAAGCTAAACAGATATAGACAATGCTTTTTGAAAAGCAACAACATTATGAGCCAGATTAACTTAGCGCTAAGCTAAGTTAATCACCTTTCATGAACGTCATGATTAAAGACACTGTGATTTGGTGTTGTTCATGAACGGTGATACGGGCATCGTTATCACCACGCTGCGAGCCATAATACCCAAAGTAAGCATGATTGCCACCTTCAATCTCATGATAGCTGGTATCACTTGGTAGTAAAGCTTGTCTATCCTCAAAAGCGTCTAAATCCATCACACCATCAAGTGATGCGGTGATGGATAAGATAGGGATCTCTTTACTTGATAAATCAACACTGCTTGGAGGGTAAGCGGCTAGTAAGATTAAACCATCTAATTTATCATCATGCTCATCAACCACATAGGTGGCACTGGCCCCACCTAAAGAGTGTCCAGCGATAAACCAAGGTCGGTCACTTTCTTCATAAACATCTAAAAACGCAAAGCGGTTTAAGATGGCTAAGTTTAATGGCATCTTCGTGATCCACACATTCACACCTTCTTGTGCGAGTAAATTAGCAAAGTATAGATAACTCTTAGCCTCAACAAGACCACCTGGGTAAAAGACTAGATTAGCCACAGGCTCTTCTGCATAGATGATGTAGGCATCTGAGGTTTCTTCTACATCTAAGGTTATATGATCAAACACATCATCCTTGGGACTACTTGATAGAAACGATACACCGATAATAACAAATAATCCTAAAAGCAATATTATAGAGACGATGATGATGAAAATCTTCATTAACTTACCCTTATTCATAATGACACCTCTCACATATGCAAAGTTAAAAATATTATAACATAGCACCTAAAAGTAAAGCACTGTTCAAAGTGAACGGTGCTTTACCTTAACGTTTATACATCGCTAAAATTCTTTCATATAAATCACTATTCATGATTGAGGCTAAGCCTTTTTCAACTTTATCAATGGTGGATTTTTCTAAGTGTTTACCGTATATAAAGTAAGATAAACTGCCTTCAATCGTTAGCGGTGATTTAATTAAATCAATCTCTAAAAGATCACATAGGTAATCTCCTTGTAAGGTGGGCATGATTAAGACGTACTTAGGATTACTCTCAACCATCTTAATACCTGTTTTATAATCTGAGACTTCTACTTTGACGATGTTTTCATCATCATGAATTCTTTTGTTGTAGTTTGTGTTTTTCATCACAATTAAGTATTTATCGTATAAATCTTCATAGGCTAAGATGGGTTCACCCATCACATTCACAAATAAGCTTTTTGTAGCCGCAGGTAAAGGGTGTTTAGAATAAATGAATTTTTCTTCACGTGCTTTAGTTTTATTAGGCCCAAGCATTAAATCAGCTTTACCTTGTTGTAATAAGGTGAAGGCTTTATGATTAGATGCTTTTTCAAATGAAAACTTTAAGCCTTGTTCTTTCCCAATCGCACGGCATAAATCAAAATAAAACCCCGTGGCTTCAGTTTCTTCAAAGATTCTAACCGGTGGTGCATGATTGCCTATGACCTTGAGTGTTTCTTTAGGCGCTGTTTTGGTTTTTAAAGAGGCTGCCACATCATCAATGGTGTCATCATCTTCTTGATGATTGGCCATGTACCAGTTAAATACCATGCCAAGTGACCGCATACAAGGTTCGACATACGCTTCATCAATAAACTCATCTTCTAAGCCTTGATCGTGAGAGCCAAAATTACCGAATCTGTGAATGGTTGATAAATGAACTTCAATAGCTCCTGGGATAAGTTCATGATTTTTAAGCGCTCTAATTAATTCATCAAGCATCATCTTTTTAGCTGGTTTACTGTTTTTTTCTAAGCCTGCTTTGATGTAGATGCTTTTACAAATCGCTTCAGCGCTTTTTCTTGCTTGTGATAAAGCAACCTCAGGATCAGTCGATAAATAAAAGAGTGACTTTTCATAAAGTCTTTTAATACGGCTTAATTCTTTTTTCAAGTCATGAATCGCTTGATCTTTTTGTGTCATAATAGCCCCCCCTCTTAGACATGATAGTATTAAAGCTCTTTTTCTTCTAATTTATCCCTTATGGCATTTTTATCAATGAAGCGGTTTCTAACCCCGATAAAGACGATAACGCCGTAAGTGATAATTAAAGCATATAACCAATATAGAGGCCAATCTTTTAGAGTTAATGTGCGACCAGCAACCCGTTCAGTGACATCCCATCCGTTTCTAATCATTGGATTTAAGGCGATGATGGTTGTGACCGCAAAGATTAGGATGTCACGGTTCTTTTTTTTGAGTTCACCTTTTAAACGGGTGACTTCATTACGTTTATCTAACAAGGATGAATGGATATGGTCTAAGGCGCTTAAGGTATCTTTAAATTCTGAACTAAACTTGCTAATCTCACACTGTCTTTGTAAGAGGTAGTAAAACTGATTGATGTGATCCATGTATGAGGGTATTTCTAAGTATGAACGAATATAGAACAGTTCACTTTGTTTGATTAACCGTCTAACCTTTTTAACCATCTCATAAACATCTTTTTGATCAATATCGACTTCATTAATCTCAGCGATGTCTTCAGTGAATTTAATCATGGCGTATTTTTGATGTAAGACTAAGATATACAGTAAAAAGTAATGGTTTTTTAAATTCACATAAAACGCGTCTTCAAAAAACGCATTGGTTTCAGGGTTACTAGTTAAATGTGAAACATTGATACAGGTATTGTGTGAAGCACCCCACAGCGAGTTTTCAAAGGGTTTTATCGTTTGATGGGACGCTGACTCATGATGGCTTAAGAGATAGCTATCTCTAAAGCCACTCATGATTAAGTTCATGTTTTTATCGATGTTTTCGGTTGGTTTAGTCAGTAACTGATAGCCAAAGATATCAGGTTTGTTATCAGAAAAATGTAAACCACTTGCGTTTGCATCAAAATCATCAACGTGTCCTAGTGGTTTTAAGACTGTTTCAACGAGTTCTATTAACTTAAGACTGACAGTTTCTGACTTGTCCTTACCTAATTTACGTTCATAAGAAAACATGTGTTTATCACTTTTTAGTTCTGACAAAAAGTAAACAGTATCATTAAGCTCATCAAACGTTTTAACGACAGGTTCTATATCGATGGTTAAAAATGCAACATTCGTCTCAAAAACAAATAAATGCATCGTATTAAGTTTAATGGTAGACGCTTTATCCTTTTTACGGTGTGAAAAAGATAAACTCTGGTTTTGATTATTAGGTAAACCAAGTGCCACACGCGCAGCATCATTTAACACGTAGATATCACAAATACCACTTTTCGCTTCATGATCAAACTTTAGCTTGGTGGTTTTAAGTAAGTGTGTCGATGAAAACTGTGTTCTTTCCCACAGTTTTACCGTTTTTTTCTCAGTTTGATCGCCTTTAGTTTTTTCATAGTTTAAGTTAAAGGTTTCAACTAAATCCTTAGTTTCATACTTTATTGGCAGCACCATTCTAATAAAGTTCTTTGTGAACATCCCTATACCCTCTTCCCAAAAAGCATACTTTATTTCATTATAGCGAATGATAGTGGTTTTGTGAATGGAAACCTTTAAAACAAGCCCTAACACATCAAAAAAAGACTTTTTATGTGTGTTGAATGTGATATGATAAAGATGAAAGCTAATAATCTAACACTGTTATGGGAGGGGTTTTATGACGTTAGAAAAACGTATGGATGATTTAGAAGAAAAATTAGAGGTGGTGATTGAAAACTTACAAAAAGTCGGTTCCATGTCTAAAGATGATGCGGAAACCGCGATGATTTATATTCGAAAATCAACAGAAGCCATCGCTTCTGTCATTTTTGAAGAAACCTCAGGGTCTTCAGCTGATAAAAAAACTTTGCAAGATTATGTGAACTATTTTTCAAAGAAAAATGTTGTGCCTGAGGAAATCACAAACTCAATTAGAGCGATACAAACATTTTGCAATCCAGCCGCACACTCTACAGGAAAAAACCGTAAAATGCAATATCAAAAGAGTATTCAGCCATCGTTAATGAGTTTAACATTAATTGTTGAGTGGTATTTTCTTGATCATTTGAAAAGACCAATGCCTGTATCTTTAGATGGCGACAAACAATCAGCCAATTATCAAGAGAATGATATTTACGATAACATGATGAAAACAAAAACATTAAGAGTTGGTTGTATTCCTTTTCCACCATTTATGAATTATAAAAAAACTAAAGATGGTTTAGAGTTTTCTGGCTACTACTACGATTTATTAAAAGCCTTCGAACAAGAACATGACATTAAAATCGAGTTTATACCACTTAGAAACGAAGTTGTTGGTTTGAAACTCATTAAACGAGATGTCGACATTGTGGCAAACTGGGTTGTTAATGAAGAAAGGCTTAATCATTATGATTTCTTTGCCAAACTGTTCCAAGTATCAATCGGCGGGATGAAGCGGAAGGATGGCATCAAGATTAGGAGCATTAAAGATTTAAGAAGCGCTGATATCAATATTCTAACTTGTAAAGGTGAAATTGGTGATTACATCGTTCATAATAAGTTAAACATCAACGACGAAACAACCAACATAGAGCGCCAAGAAACCAGTGATTTATCAAGGTTATTTAAAATGGTTGAAGCTGAATTAAGTGATATCGCAATTACCGATAACATCACGTGTCAACACTACTTAAAGGCTAACCCTGATAGTCCTTTAGAGAACATCTTTTTAAATATGCCACTTTATTCTGATGAAGTCGGCATGTTGACACTTAAAAAACAAGACAAAGTGATTAATTTTATCGAAGCTTTTATAGAGAATTACCGACAAAAAAATGATATTGAAGAACGTGAAGAAGCGCTACTTGATGATTATCATGGCGCTATCATGTTAAATCAATAAGGGGGATTTGAAATGCACGATGTTATGATAGTGGTCAGTGAGCAGTATTACCCACTAAGAACTGATGATCAATTGTTATTAGAGGCTCTTAAAAAAAGAGGCCTTGATGTTATAGCCCAAGTTTGGAACGCACCTGATTTTAAACCTAATGCTAAAGTCATCGTGATTAGAGCTTTATGGGATTACGCAGAAAATATTGATACGTTTTTAGAGTGGGTTGATGAAGTCAGTAAACATACAAAATTAATGAATCCACCTTCTGTCATCAAACAAAATTACGACAAGTGTTATCTATTTGATTTAAAGGACAAAGGCGTCAATATTCCTGAAACATATTTAGTTAAGAGTTTGGATGATTTTAAAGCTTACCAAAACACTTTAAGTGATACTGTGGTGATAAAGCCTGTAGTTGGCGCTGGTGGTAGAAACATTTATAAAATTAACAAACACGATGAACAAGCATTAGTTAAGCTTCTAAATGATAGAGGCACACTACTCGTTCAACCTTTTTTACATGCCATTAACACCACAGGTGAATACTCAGCTTTATATGTAAACCACACTATGACACATTTGATATTAAAAACACCCATAGAGGGTGAGTTTAAAACGCAGTTTCATTATGGAGGTAAAGAAAAAATCATTCGTGAAAAACCTACCAATCACCAAGCCTTCTTAAGCACTGTCGAGACAAACATTCCAAAAAATGCACATTATGCAAGAATTGATTATACCTTAGATAATCAAGGCAACTTTTGCCTCATGGAGCTAGAGCTGATAGAACCAAACCTTTTTTTAGAACACGATCAAGCCAGTGTCGAAGCTTTTGCCACAACCATCGAAAAAGCCTTGGAGGTTTCCCATGAAGATTATTACAAGTAAAAACGAGATAACGCCTACCATCATTAAAGGCATTCAACATATTTTTAAAGATGAATACTGGACTAAAACTAGAACCCTAGAAGATATTAAACATTTAATTCATTATACAAGTGGGTTTATTGTGATCCTAAAGGATGAAAAAGTGGTTGCTTTTGGTCGTTACTTAACAGATTATAAATTTGTTTTTACCATCTATGATGTGATTGTGGACCCTGAAGAACGCGGTTCAGGTTACGGAAAATATGTAACAAAACATTTAATTAGTGTTGCCAAAGAATATAATCCTCAGTTTATCGAGTTATTGTGTTTAGATAAGAATATTCCATTTTATAAAAGATTCGGTTTTAAACTGACCGATGATTTAAATGTCATGCGCATGTGATAATATTTAATTTAAGAAAAAATTTTTTTACATTTAATATTAACCCCTAAAAAAATAATATAAAAACTCTTTGACTTCTATCATAAGCAAAGAGTTTTTTTGGTTTTTATATCCAATTGATAAAACCGAGCATTAGTAAGCTTCATAAAAAAAACAAAATATTTCTTATCTGTAAAAAAATAACTAATACAGCTTATCAATAAGAACATCTAAACATGTAGAATATGTAGCAATTTGAGCCACCTGTCCGGTGAATGAGAGCCACCGTTCCGATAATAATTGAGCCACTCATCCGATATTTAGAGCCAAAAGGATAAAACTTCTATAAAATGAAATTAGCACGTAAGTGCAAAACAATTTATAGGAGGTGTCCGATGACCGACTATCGGGAAATACTTAGGCAACATAGCCTAGGGATAAGCCAGCGCGGAATCGCAGCTAGCTTAGGAATATCAAGGAACACAGTCTCAAAAGTATTAAAAAGAAGTGA
>PWKX01000140.1 GCA_003559585.1 Mollicutes bacterium
CAATTAAATCATCTTGCAAGGTGCCGAGTTGAGCAATCACGCGCGCCCCGCTAAAATCACTTAAATCCTCTGCGTTGACATACGCTGAATCAGTTCTTACCACCAACACTTGTTCGCTTCTAAAATAAGCATCGGTGAAGTTTACACGTTCCATGCGTTCTTCTGTGGGGCTCATGCCGGCGATGATCACGTCAATTTCGTTGGTGGTTAACGCAGGAATTAATCCATCCCAATCAATTTTTCTAATGACGAGTTCACGGCCAAGTTCATCGGCGATGGTTTGTGCGACTTCTACATCATAACCATCACAGTATCCAGCGCCTTGTTCAATATCCACGCCCTCAGATGTGCTGGTCCAGTTAAAGGGTGCGTAGTTACATTCGAGTCCAACCACTAAGGTTGAATCATCACTTGTGGTGCAGGCTGCGAGTGTCACAACGAGCCCCAATGTTAAAATACTTAATACTCTTTTCATGTTAATCATGTCCTTCCGTTATCTTTTTTTTACATAAAAAAAAGTGTCACGGTGGACACTAATGGTTTTAAACCTGCGTAAAAAAAACCTTTAGCGCCTCTACCGAAGTAGGAGTCCCGTATGTGTTTCATACGATCCCACGCGTTATGTTTGTCAACATAGCACGTTCGGCGATGGTTGCCTTTCACACAGTTCACAGTCTACCGACTCCCTATGTTACTCATCTGCATCGCAGCCTCTATTTGTATTCAATTTTTTATGTTAACTAAAATGTAACACAGATGTTTTCATCCTGTCAACGAAAAAGTACTTAAAGCGTTTTCAAACCACAAAAACCATTAAAAAACCCACATAAATGTGGGCTTTAACTTATTTTCCTTTGGCTTGGTTCATGGAATTGAGGACTTGACGCACTTGTTTTTCAGATGGTTTTCTACCCATTTGCATCATCATCGCTCTAACCATGCTTTCGTTGATTGGTGGGTTTTTCTCTAAATAACGTTTGAAATAGCGTTGAGAAATAAAGAAACCGAGTATGGCTCCAATTAGTAACGCAACAACGATTAAGATAATACCTAACCATAATGGCATATGAATCACTCCTTCTTCTTAAGATATTATAGTAGAAAGCCACTTAAAAGACAAGTTAAAACCATTAAAGATTCAAATTATTTTAAGTTTTTTTGTATGACAGGTTTACAAAACATAATTCCTGATATACAATGTTGTTGTAGTTAATCTTGTATTACAAATAAAGGAGGCACAACATGGCTAGAAGAATTACCGATGATTGTATCGCATGCGGGGCTTGCATGGCAGAATGTCCAGTTGATTGTATCACAGAAGGCGATATTTATGTGATTGATGAAGATGCTTGTATCGATTGTGGCGCGTGTGAAGAAGTTTGCCCAGTCGACGCGATTATTGAAGTTTAATACGGATCCTCTTATATATTTTTTGAAAAAGGGCTGAGAAGCCCTTTTTCTTTTTAACATAAAGATTTTAAATAAGGCATCAATCCTTCTAAAAAGGTTTACAAGCTTGATAGAATCCGTTAAAATGAAGTAAATCAGTTAAAGGAGGAATGACAATGCCTAGAAGAATTACAGAAGAGTGTATTTCTAGCGGTTCTTGTGTTGAGGAATGCCCAGTAGATTGTATCACCGAAGGTGAAGAAATCTACGTGATTGATGAGGATGTATGCATTGACTGCGGCGCCTGTGAAGTCGTTTGTCCAGTGGATGCGATCATAGAGGTTTAAGAAAAAGTGCTTTGGCACTTTTTTTTATGCTTAAACAAAAAAAAGGCAAATGCCTTTTTTTATTTATACATATTCAAACGGATCTAAATTGAGTTTAGAAACATGAATGGGAACCGCAATGCCGTTTGTTTCCATGTGTGTTTTCAAGCCTGTTTTAAAGTGTTTTTCGGCGTAATGACCAATATCAAGGGTGCTTAAGCCCATTTGTAACATATCATGTGCTTGATGGTAACTAATATCACCGGTGATGTATAAATCAGCGCCTTTTTGTTTGGCTTTAAACATATGGTCGGCCCCACTGCCACCGCTGATGGCTATTTTTTTGATGAGGGTGTCTTTGGTTTTGTTGGTGATCAATCTAGCGTTGGGCATGTCTAGTTTGGTTTTGATGGTCTCAATGATGGCGGCTAATGGTTGGGGGGTGATCTCACCGATTTGACCGATGCCGTGGTGTTCGGTTTCGTAATCAAGAATCTCGGTGTTTGTTAAACCGAGCTTTCCAGCTAAGACATGGTTCATGCCTTTATGGCATAAATCGTAGTTGGTATGGGCGGTGTATAAGGCGATGTCTTGTTTGATCAACGTTTCAATCAACTGCCCCTTATAGACATCGGTTAGGATGTGGTTTAGCGGTTTAAAAATGAGCGGGTGGTGTGAGATGATGAGGTTACAGTCTTGTTTGATGGCTTCTTTAAGGACCTCTTTGGTCACATCAAGGGTGAGCAAAATGCCTGTGATCGGTTTGTTTAAAGTGCCGACTTGTAAGCCGACGTTGTCCCATTCATAGGCTAGGGTTTGTGGGTAATGGGTATCGAAAAACTGTTTAATGTTGATGCCATTCATCGATGTGCCTCCTTAATACGGTTAATTCATGGGTTAATTGTGGGGATGCTTTGCCAGCCGGGATGGTTTTTAAACGGTTGGTTAAATGGGTGGCTCTTTGTTGCATGTAGGTTAGATAATCACTGTTTTTTTGTTCGTATAAATACGTGGATATGTATGGCTCACTGGGGATGGTTTGCGGTGGTGTCACATCGAGGATGAGGATGAAATACCAAAGCGATTTTTGTTTTAAAATGATCTCTGCTTTTATGGTCCACTGCTTATCACGTGCTAAGGCTCGCACGTGATGGATGTTGTTGTTGGGCTGTAAGATAAAGCGTTTGACGTTTTTGATCGAGGCTTCTGAGATGATGCGTTTGATGGTGCCACCGCCCATCCCAGCGATCATCACCACATCACACGTTTCTTTTAAAGCTTCTAAGCCATCGGCCAATACCGGGGTGATTTGCTTAGTAAGACCGTGTTGTTTGATGTTTTGTTTGGCATTTAATAAAGGTTCAGGTTTATTATCCACCGCATACGCGTGGGTGATCTGGTTTTGTTTAACCGCGGTGATGGGAAAATAGGCATGGTCGGTGCCCACATCATATAAGGTGTTAAACCCTTTTAAATAGGGAAGTGCTTGGGTTAATCGCTCATCCATCATTGTCCGCTCATGAAGTCTTTGAGTTTTTTACTGCGAGATGGGTGACGGAGTTTTCTTAGTGCTTTGGCTTCGATTTGTCTGATTCGCTCACGGGTCACGCCAAATTCACGGCCGACTTCTTCTAAGGTACGGGTTCTACCATCAAGTAAGCCAAAGCGCATGCGTAATACTTTTTCTTCGCGGTCGGTGAGGGTTTCTAAGACTTCATCGAGTTCACGTTTTAACATCTCTTTAGAGGTGAATTCCATCGGGGTTAAGGTATCGTGATCGGGGATGAAATCGCCGAGTGATGAATCTTCTTCTTCACCAACCGGGCTTTCTAGTGAGATGGGTTCTTGGGCAACTTTTTGAATGATTTGGACTTTTTCAACGCTGATGTTCATCTCTTTGGCAACTTCTTCTGGGGTTGGTTCACGTTTTAAATCTTGGATGAGTTGGCGTTGGGTTCTAACCAGTTTATTGATGGTTTCAACCATGTGAACTGGGATGCGGATTGTTCTAGCTTGATCGGCGATCGCACGGGTGATGGCTTGGCGAATCCACCAGGTGGCATAGGTTGAAAACTTAAAACCTTTGGTGTGGTCGAACTTACTAACGGCTTTAATGAGGCCCATGTTACCTTCTTGAATCAAGTCTAAAAACTGCATGCCGCGGCCGACATAGCGTTTGGCAATGGAAACCACAAGTCTTAAGTTGGCTTCAACAAGTTTGTTTTTAGCCAGTTCACCTTTATACATTAAATCTTCTACTTCGTGTTGGTAGGTTTCGCTGATCGCATCACCATCTGTTTGGTGTTGGTCGAATTGTTCTTTGGCTTGCGCGGCGTAAAAGATATCTTTAGCGAGTTGTAATTCGTAATCAGCATCAAGCAATTCAACACGACCAATTTCTTTTAAATACATTCTAACAGGGTCGTCAACTTTGATGGAATTGATGCTTTCAAAGGATTTATCCTGCAACAGTTCTTCTTCAATGTCTTTGGCGAAATCGAGGTTTAATTTAACCTGCTCGTCAACCTCTTCATCGTCTTTATCAACATCTAAGATGCTGCCGGGGACTTTGTAGGTCACCAAATCTTCAGGTGACACCACATCGACGTCGCGTTTTTCTAATTCGTTGATAAGCTCGTCAAAATCATCGTGATCACTTGAGATAAATTTTTCGATGTCTTTAATATCTAAGAATCCTTTGGTTTTAGCGAGTTCAATAAGTTCTTGAATGATCTTTTCTTTTTCCATCGTTATCCTCCTTGATCATCTTGTCGATTTTTTGTCGCAAGATGATTTTTTCTTCAATGGTGCTGGCTTTTTTCATTTGTTTGCGGTAATGGTTGATTTTGGTGCGACGGTTATATTCGTGCATGACGTGGATGTAGTCTTCGAACTCTTGTTGTTGATATGGGTAGTTTGTAAAATCAATGTGGGTTTCAAAGTATGTTTTTTGTTTTGGGGTTAGGCGTTGTTTGAAACACGCGATCACAATACAAGTATGCGGTCTTAAATCGTAGTGTTCAAAGATTTCTAGTTGGATGTCTCTGGCTTCTTTATCGATATAACTGACGTCTTCAAAGGCTTTTCGAAACCGTCTTGAATAGTATTCATCTTTTAAGAAGTAATGAATGAAGCCGCGTTCGGCTTTTCTAAATTTATCGGTGATGTTTAAAGGTGGGGTTTTTTGATAGCTGGGACGTTTTAAACTTGGTTTGATGGTGGTGAAGTCTTGTTTTAAGATGTCGATGTTTAAGTTTAAGTCTGATGCGAGTTTGTTTAAGTAATGGTCTTGTTCAACCGCTGATAAAGGTTTGATCAGTTTAAAGACCATTTTTTTAAACTGCTCGATGTCTAGTATTTTATGTTGATTAACCTTTTTTATATGTTCATTATAGGTGAATTCATAGATGCTAATCGGATCATCAATCAAAGCTTTAAACGCTTGTTTGCCGTGGGTGTTGATGTAGTCATCTGGGTCTGTTTTCTCAGGCATTGGTGCGACGTATAAGTTTAGACCGTGGTTGTTTAATTGTTTAAACATATCAAAGGTCGCTTGTTTACCTGCTTGATCACCATCAAAACATAAGATTAACGTGTGTGTGTGTTGTTTAATCTGTTTGATATGGGTGTCTGATAAGGCCGTTCCCATGACGGCTAGGCCTTCTTCAACCCCTGCTTGATGGGCCATGATCACATCCATAAAGCCTTCAAATAAGACCGCACGGTTGGTGGTTTTAATCGCCTTTTTAGCGCGATGTAGGTTGTATAAGATGCGGTTTTTTTCAAAGGTTTTGGTGGTGGGAGAATTGATGTATTTGGCTTGGTCACTATCACCATTAAAGATGCGCCCACTAAAGCCAACCGGTTGACCAAATTCATTATGCAAGGTAAACATGATGCGGTTTCTAAACTGGTCATAGGGTGGGTCAAATTGGGTGATTAAGGCTAAATCTTTTAAATCTGAATCTAAGTGGTCATCTTTTTTTAACGCTTGGTAAAGGCCATCTTTTTTAAGGGGCGCTAAGCCAATATCAAAGGTATCCATCGTGGTGGTGGTGATGTGGCGATCTTGTAAGTAACGTAAGGCTTTTGCGCCTTGTTTGGTATGGCGTAAGTTGACTTTATAAAAATCAACGGCTTTTTGATTGATGGCATAATAATGGTCTAAGGGGTCTTGTTTGATGTGGTCTTTTAAATCAACCCCAGCCCGTTTGGCTAAGTATTTAAGGGCTTCTTGGCGGGTAACGCCTTTGGTGTCTTCAACAAAATTAATGGCGTTGCCTGATTTTTTACAAGAAAAACAGTGATACAGTTGTTTGTCTTCACTAACAGAAAACGAGGGTGTTTTTTCATCGTGAAAAGGGCAAAGTCCCATATGGTTTTTGCCTTTTTTCTCTAACGTGGTTGTCTCAGATATGAGTTCAATGATGTCGGTGTTTTTTAAGACGTCATCGATGATGTTGTGGTTGTCTTGTTTCACAGTACCACCCGCTTAAAATTTGATGCGTTTTTCAATATGAGCGATGATCTCGTCTAAAGAAAGGCGCGTTTGTTCCATCGTGTTTTTATCGCGTAATGTATAGGTGCCATCTTCTAAAGAATCGTGATCAATGGTCACCGCAAACGGGGTGCCTATCGCATCTTGTCGGCGGTAACGTCTGCCGATTTTACCCGCTTCATCATACACAGCCATCACGTGCTTGCTTAAAGCGCGGTAGACTTTTTCGGCTTCTTCTTTGTGGTGTTTTTTAATCAACGGTAAAACCGCTACTTTATAAGGCGCTAGCGCTGGGTGAATGTTTAAATTGATGCGTTCTTCACCGCTTTCTAAGGTCTCTGATGTGTAGGCTTCGTTTAAAACGGCTAAAAAAAGACGTTCAACCCCAAGTGATGGTTCGACAACGTAGGGGATGTATTTTTCATTCGTCACAGGGTCCATGTATTCAAGGCTTGTTTCTGAATGCGTTTGGTGTTGGGTTAAATCATAATCGGTTCTTGAGGCGATGCCCCATAGTTCATCAAACCCAAAAGGATACTTATATTCAATGTCGGTGGTCATGTTGGAGTAATGCGATAGTTGTGAGGCATCATGGTCTTCAAAGGTTAAGTTGTCTGCGTGTAAGTTTAAGTCGATTAAAAACTGCATGCTTTCTTTTTTCCAGTAGTCAAACCATGTTTTCTCAGTGCCTGGTTTACAGAAAAATTCTAGTTCCATTTGTTCGAACTCGCGGGTTCTAAAAATGAAATTACCTGGGGTGATTTCATTGCGGAAACTTTTACCGATTTGCACAATGCCAAACGGCACTTTTAAACGCGAGGTTCGTTGAACATGTTTAAAATCAAGGAAGATGCCTTGCGCGGTTTCTGGTCTTAAGTATAAATCAAGACCTTGTTCATCAACCACACCTTGTGAGGTTTTAAACATGAGGTTAAATTGTCTGATGGTGGTGAAATCATGTTTGCCGCAGGCAGGACAAGGGATGTGGTTGTCTTTGATGTAGGCTTCCATCTCATTAATTTTCATGCCATCAGCATGCACACTTGGGTCATAGGTTTCAATTAGGTGATCGGCTCTGTGTCTTGTTTGACACGCTTTACAATCAATTAATGGGTCGTTAAACCCACCGACATGACCACTGGCTACCCAGGCGTTGGGGTTTAATAAAATAGAAGAGTCTAACCCGACGTTATAAGGGCTTTCTTGTACAAAGCGTTTCCAAAACGCTTGTTTAAGGTTGTTTTTGAGTTCAACACCTAAAGGACCGTAATCCCAGGTATTGGCTAAGCCACCGTAAATTTCACTGCCTTGGTAGACAAAGCCATAGTTTTTTGCGTAGTTGATGAGTGTTTCCATAGATTTTGCTTTCATGATGTGCCTCCTGTTAATAATGTCCGTAAGATCGCTTTTGATTTTGGTTTGGTGCCCATATGCATGGTTTGTAGGGCCTCAATCACATCGAATAACACCTGCGTGGTTTTAACTTCAAGCTGCAAGGGTTGGTATGTTTCAATATCGATGTAATAACACCATGTCAGGATTTGGTGGTGTTTTGGACCAATCAAGGTATGGGTTTTTATGGCATGCTGCTGACACACGAGTGAGGCGCTGTTGACATCAAACCATAAGTCGTGTTTGGTTTGACAAGTTTGACAGTGTTTTAAATTGATGCCATAGCCTAAAAAGTGAAAAAACTTTAATTCAAAAATCATTAAAATGTCTTCTGGACACGGGGTGTCATTAAGGGCATTTAATACTTTTTTTAAGAAATTAAAGAGTTTCTCGTGGTCATCATCATCGGTGAGGTTGTAATAAATCAACTCACACACGACATGCATCATCGTGATTTTAATAATGTCTTGTTTAAGGGCTTGATAGCGGTTAAGTAACGTGGCGTTTTTTAAGGTTGGCAAGTTCCCTTTAGAAGCCTCAAAACTGATCAAATGGCCGCTTTGTGTTAAATGACGAAACGGGCTGTTTAATTTTTTAACCCCGCGTGCTAAAACGCTTTTAATACCTTGGTTTGTGTAGATGTAAAGCAGTTTATTGTGGTCTTGGTAATCAAGCGTTCTGAGGATAAAGCCTTCTATCACGAGGGGTCTTCCTCATAACCAAAGTTTCTTAACTCTAAGGCTTTATTACGCCAATCTTTAACCACTTTTACATGTAAATCTAAATAGATTTTCGTGTCTAATAAGTGTAGGATATCTTTTCTGGCTAAGGTGCCGATTTTCTTAAGCATGCGCCCACCTTTACCAATGATGATGCCTTTTTGTGAATCGCGTTCAACAACGATGGTGCCGTGGATGTTCAACAAATGGGTGTGTTCATCATCCATCTCGATGTTGTCGATGATCACCGCCACGCTGTGTGGCACTTCTTCTCTGGTGGTCAGTAGGACTTTCTCACGGATTCGCTCAGCAATCAAAAACTTCTCAGGCTGATCGGTTCGCATATGTTCTGGGTAATAGGCAGGGCCTTCAGGTAAAAACGCTTTGATGTCATCTTTTAAAATGTCGGTGTAGGTGCCTTTTAAGGCACTCACAGCGAACACACCATCAAAGTTGTGGCGTTTTTTTAAGGTTTCAACGTAAGTTTCTAACCGGTTAATGTCTTTAACGCGGTCGATTTTATTGATGATGAGAATTGAAGGGGTGTCTAAGTTGCGTAAGTTTTTAAGAACCATATCGTCTAACTCATCACGGTCAAGTGTGGCATCCACGACATACATGATTAAATCAACGGCAGATAACGTTCTCAGTGCCGCTTTGGTCATGTATTCACCAAGGGCGTGTTTTGGTTTATGAAGCCCAGGTGTGTCGATAAAGACAATTTGACTGTCTTCATCGTTATAGATCCCACGAATGGTGTTTCTGGTGGTTTGTGGTTTGCTGGAGGTGATGGTGAGTTTTTCACCTAGCAAGGTGTTTAAGAGGGTGCTTTTGCCAACGTTGGCGTTTCCAATGATGCTGACAAAGCCGCTTTTTAACACTATAGATCACCTTCGCTAAAACCTAAAGGCAATAATTCTTGATTTAATTTGGTGACGACGTTGTTCTCACCATCAACCATATGCACAGGCACATCAGGGTTGATCAATTCACTCATCACTTGTCGACAAGCCCCACACGGTGAGACTAAGTAAGGTTTTGGGGTGGTGACCACAACTTCAACGATGTCGTCTTTGGTGTAGCCTTCGGTGCGCGCTGTAAAAAGAGCCGTTCGCTCAGCACAGTTTGATAAGCCAAATGAGGCGTTTTCAACGTTGATGCCGGTGATGATGTTGCCATCTTTCATTCTGAGCGCTGCGCCCACAGGGAAATTAGAGTATTTGACATAAGCGTGTTTTAACACATACTTTGCCGCAATGATTAACTCATGATCTGGTTTCATAAACCCACGTCCTATCTCGGTATTTTAACCGCTTGTAATATTTGTTCTTGTAAATTAAACATGATGTGTTCTTTTTCTTCTGTGTCGTGATCATACCCTAAAGCATGTAAAAAGCCATGAATCACTAAAAAAGCAAGTTCTCGTTTAAAGGTATGCCCATAAGCTTTGGCTTGTTCCATCGCCACATGTGGGGCGATGAAAACATCGCCTAGTTCTTCAGCTAACTCACTAGGAAAGGTTAACACATCGGTGGTTTTATCTTGGTTACGGTATGTTTTGTTTAACTCATGCATGCTTGCGTTGGTGATGAAAATGATGTTGATGATGTGTTTTTTATTCACACGCATCATTTTATAAGCTTTTTTTAAGGCTTTTCGAACCAACGGTTCATAGTTTTCTTCGTTGCATTGATTCACTACATTAAGCTTCATCGTCATATCGCTCCAATATTTTTTGAATGAGGGGGTGGCGAATCACGTCAATGCGTTCAAACCTAATCACCGCAATGCCATCGACGTCTTTTAATAATCGCGTGGCATGAACCAAGCCACTTTCTGCATTTTTCGGTAAATCTATTTGGGTTAAATCCCCGGTCACAATCATTTTGGAATCAAAGCCTAACCGGGTTAAAAAGAGCTTCATTTGTCCGCGTGTGGTGTTTTGCGCTTCATCTAAGACAACATACGCGTTTTCTAACGTGCGGCCTCTCATGTAGGCTAAAGGCGCGATTTCGATGACACCTTTTTCAATTAAATCATCGGTTTGCTTATTGCCTAAAGCTTCATAAAGTGCGTCGTATAACGGTCTTAAATAAGGGTCGATTTTTTCTTTTAAATCACCGGGTAAAAACCCTAGGTTTTCACCGGCTTCAACCGCTGGTCTGGTTAAAATGATTTTGCGAATATGACCGTTTTTAAGTAATCGAACCGCATGTAAGACAGCCACATAAGTTTTGCCTGTCCCAGCTGGGCCGATGGCGAAGGTTAAATCGTTTTGTTCGATTGATTTTAAGTACCGTTTTTGATTAAACGTTTTGGCATAAATGGGTTTACCGGTAAGGGTTTTGGTGATCTCGACGCGTTTTAAGTAGTGATCAACAATATCCTCAGCATCCATCTGTTCACTTAGTTTAGCGATGTAAATCACATCGCGTTCACTGATGTCGATGTTTTGATCAACGAGTTTAATTAAAATACCAAAGATCGTTTCTAATCGTGTTTTGGTGCTGGTATCATCACTTTTAATGTGGATGGCGTCGCCTTTGGTGAAAATCACGGTGTTAAACAGTTTATTTAAAACGTTCAAATGGCGATCGTTAATGCCGATCACCTCAGAAAATGTATGAATATTTGTGAATGACACATCTAGCTTAGTAAGTTTCAAACAATCCGACTCCTTTGCGGCCATGATCTAGGTGTAAAACCTTCTATCATTATACCATATATAGTGGGTGAAGTTTACCATGAGAAAAAAATAACGGTGAAATTTTCACCGTTATTTTATGTGTTGGTTATTTTTTACCTTTGTTTTTGTTTTGCTTGTTCTTCTTAGAGACACTTGGTTTAACGTAATATTCTCTCTTTCGAGCTTCAGCAAGGGTACCTGAACGTGAAACATCGCGTTTAAATCGTTTCAACGCGTCTTCTAATGATTCATTGTTTCTAACAACTGTTTTGGCCATGAGGTTTCCCTCCCTTCCGCTCTGGAAAAATTCCTGTATACATAGTAACAAATTATTGACTTATTGTAAAGTGTTTTTGACGCAAACGCACAAAATATAGCGCTTTTTAAGTTTCTGACTTAACCTTTTATCACATGCGTGCTACAATAAAGCTAACAAAGGCTTGGAGGTGTCATCATGCCTGAGATTGATTTTACACAAATAGAGACTTGGTTTACCGCTGAGACATTGCCGTTTATCATCGGTGGTGTGCTTTTACTTGTCTTATTGTTTTTGTATCTCGCTCACCGCATGCGTGTGATGCATTTAAAAGCGATGATTAAAAGAAACCGTAAAGCTTCAATCAAGAAATACAACGTCAGTGCTTTACTCGAAAAGATTGATAACAAACGCAAACCTGAAAGCAATGATTTTAAAGGGTTAAAAGGTAAAGCTAAAAAGTTGGTGAAACAATACTTAAAACATAAGCACAACGAGATTAAATATATCGCCATTTTTAAAACCCGTGGTCGGTTTAAATTTAAATTAAAAGCCTGTGTCATTAAAATCACACAGGAAAAACAAGACCGTGTCAAAAAAGAAACGTATCAAAGTTTAAGAGATTACATCAAGCTGGCCAACAAGTATGATTGTTTGGATCAGTTCATGGTTTACTTAGATGAACTCCCACAGTATATGATGGATGATGGACAGTTTGAGTACTATTTAGACACCCATGATGTGACAATATCGTATCAATATCAATCGTGAAGCCAAGTGCTTCACGATTTTTTTAGAATCTACTATGCGCGCGCTTAAATGGATTTAGTTTGTGTGCTATTAATCTTGAATAATCGCCTTTGATTCCGGGTAGGATACTTCGTGTAATTGGACCGTTAAGAGTTGATTGGTTTGATCGGTTTTTGTGTTTAATGAAACA
>PWKX01000087.1 GCA_003559585.1 Mollicutes bacterium
AACCACTGCATTAGCGGGAAGGGTGCATAGTAGGATGATGATAAGCCGGTAGACCTACCTGTTCTTTTAGCATTACACTCCTGGTGAAGAGTTGTAACGTTGTCTTTTGTGCATAAATTTTATGTATATTTAGAAAACGTTAACCCATCCAGGAGGATGGTTTTTTTATTTTATTACATTATATTGGAGGTTAACATGAAAAAACTATTCTCTTTGGGTATGATGATGTTTTTAGTGTTGGTTTTAGGTGCGTGTAACGCAGAAACCGATCACATCACCATTACCGTCGAATCATCCACTGAAACTGTGGAAGAAACCATCACGTTTGAACGTGATACAGAACAATCATTATTAGCGTTACTTGAAACCGTGTTTGATGTTCGTTATGACACGTTTGATGAAGGCTATTTTATTACTGCAATCGGTGATTTAGACACACCAAGCGGCTCATTTATTAGCATTAGTAAAAATGGTGAGGCCTTACAAGAAGGACTGGCTACAGTCTCCTTTGAAGATGGTGATCATTTCACATTCTCACGTGAATGGCTAGATGATGCAAAAACATTAACGTTCACTGTGCATACACCAACAGCCATGATTGAAGAAACGCTCTCGTTTGAATCAGGTACCGAAGAAACAGTCTTTGATTTATTGTTAACGGTTTTTGACGTTGATTATGGTGAGTTTGATGGCGGTGTTTTCTTAAATGCTGTTGGAGACCTTGATAGTCCTGAGGGATCGTTTATTAGCGTTTCTAAAAACGGTGTTCCTATCGCAGAAGCGATTAACATTGTCAGTTTTGAAGATGGTGATCATTTCACTTTTGAGCGTGAGTGGTGGGATCAAGCGGCATACATTGCTTATGTTTTAGATGCAATGATCGATGCACATTTAGATGCTTGGGCAGTTGAAACCCCATCAATTCAAGTCTTTTTAGCCCTTTATCATTTAGATATGTTGGATGAGTTCTCATTTGAAAAAGCTGATTTAGATGATGAGGCTTCAACAAGTGATCATTTAAAGAATATCATCATTGCCCGCGGTCTTGGGTTAGATTATCAAGCTGACCAACAACATTTAGCTGATCAGGTTGAACCGGTTCATCTTTACACAGATGCGATGATGGTGCTTGGGTTATATGATGCCGAACTCGAAGCAAGCGAAACCTTTATAAGCGGTTTTGTTGAAGATACTGCTGATCTAGACCCTGCTGATTTTGATCATGATACACTAGTGATGATTTATTTAGCACTCGAGATTTTAGGTGAAAACGAAGCGACTTTACTTGCGATTGAATCAAGACTATACGATGCCCCTTATGAACATCTGTATGGGTATAACGCAGCCACGTTAACACAAATGTTACTGGTGGTTGGCCTTGATTATGATGCCTCAGCGTTTGATGTGGATGGGCTTCATTTACTTGATCGCTTAATGGAACACTATAACCATGATGGTGGGTTTATGTATGAAATAGACGACGATGATATTGATGCCTTTTTTACAACCCCACAAGCCTTTTTTGCCCTTGCATACTTGCATGGTTTGCATGAAGAAACAAGCGAACATCCCTTTTTAATAGGAGAATAATATATGAAACTTAAAGTGATTCTAAGTGTGATGGTGATTTTGCTGGGTGGTTTTGTATTTGTTTTGTTGCCCAGTGAAACCGGTGATGATGCAGGTGATATTCACATAGAAGTGATTGATGCAGATGGTCAAACTGTGTTAACTGAAACGTTGTCATTTGACGCTGATGATTCACTTTACGATGTGTTAAACAGACACATCGAGATTGAAACAAGGGGCACCAGTGGTGGGAGAATCTTACTGTCGATTGCTGGGCTATCTACAGATTTTGTGCATAATTTCATTAAAATAGAAATAGACGGTGAACTATCACGTTCAGGGATTGACCAAACCAATCTTAAAGATGGTTCGGTGTATACCTTTAGCGTTGATTCCGTTAGATAGGAGGGGTTCAATGACACTTAGACGTATGATATTAGTGGCGATGGCCATCACGATTGTATTTGTACAAGAACAGGTATTAATGATCGTGCCAAACGTCCAGTTAACAGTCGCGTTACTCGTGATTTATGCGCGTGTGTTTTCGCTTAAAGAAAACATAACACTTATCTTTGTTTATGTGTTATTAGACAGCTTATACATGGGCACGTTAAACCCTTTTTATATGACGCCAATGTTGATTGGATGGTCGTTAATTCCTATCTCACTTCACATCTTTTTACCGAAAACCAACAATGAAAAAACACTGGCCTTGTTTGGCCTTGTGTTCTCGTTTGTTTACGGGTGGGTGTTCATCCCATTTCACATGATTCAAACAGGGATACATACATGGTGGCCCTACTTATTAGCAGACATTCCTTTTCAAATTGTAATGGGTGTGTCTAGTTACATTTCAATCCTTTGGGTATATCAACCACTCGTGCGTCTCATCCGTCAAGAAATGGAAAAGCTCGAACACCAATTTAAACCAATTTATCATCCACATGAAAAATAACAAAAACACTTGCTATGCAGGTGTTTTTTTGATATACTACTACATGCCGTAAAATACACACACAAGATGAGTCGGTTATTGAAGAGCTTCAGTGTTGAAGTGGATAACTGGTGATGACGTTTGTGGAGGCCAATCAAAAAAATAATAGGAGGATTTAGATTATGGCAGTTGTAACGATGAAACAATTATTAGAATCAGGGGTGCATTTTGGACACCAGACACGCCGCTGGAACCCGAAAATGGCGAAGTATATTTACACAAAGCGTAATGGCATTCATATCATTGATCTTCAACAAACCGTTGGGTACATTGATGATGCTTATAAGCGTTTATTAGAAATTTCACAAAACGGTGGTAAGATTTTGTTTGTAGGCACAAAAAAACAAGCACAAGACGCCATCATTGATAACGCCACACGTTCTGATCAATTTTATGTATCAAAACGTTGGTTAGGTGGAACCTTAACAAACTTTAAAACCATTCGTAAGAGCATCAGACGCTTACACCAAATCCATCAATGGGAAAAAGACGGAACCTTTGAGCGTTTACCAAAAAAAGAAGTGGTAGACCTTCGTAAAGAATTAGCCCGTTTAGAAATGTTCCTTGGTGGTATTAAAGAAATGAGAACGTTACCTGAGGCTGTGTTCATTGTTGATCCAAGAAAAGAACACAACGCCATTAAAGAAGCACGCAAATTACACATCCCAATTTTTGGTATGGTAGATACAAACTGTGATCCAGATGAGATTGATCATATCATTCCAGCTAACGATGATGCGATTCGTTCAATCAAAGTGATTGTTGGTAAAATGGCAGATGCTATGATTGAAGGTAGTGGTGGGACTTCTGAACAAAAAGAAGTTGAACAACCTAAAGAAAGACCACAAACTAAAAAACCAGCCGCACCGACAAAACCAGCGCCAACCAAACAAGATGTGAAAAAAGCCGTGGATACAAAACCTGCTAAAAGCAACGATAAAAAAGTTGAAGAAAAACCAGTTAAAAAAGCTGAACCAAAACCAGTGAAAAAAACTGAAGAAAAACCAGTTAAAAAAGTTGAACCAAAACCAGAATCAAAACCAGCAACTGATACATATGAAGATATGACTGTGCCAGAACTTAAAGCACTGTGTAAAGAAAAAAGTATTAGTGGCTACTCAAAACTGAAAAAAGCTGAACTCATTGAAGCTTTAAGAAAATAAAGATAGAGAGCTTTTGCTCTCTATTTTTTAGAAAAAAATAACGAACGTTGTTTTATTATATTGACGTTATGTGTTAAAATTATCATGATATGAACTATATGGAGGGTTTACAAATGGCAATTAAAGCAAGTGATGTAAAAGTATTACGTGAAAAAACCGGTGCAGGCATGATGGACTGCAAAAAAGCATTAAGCGAAACCGGTGGCGATATGGATAAAGCCGTCGATTATTTAAGAGAAAAAGGCATTGCAAAAGCAGCTAAAAAGGCTGATCGTATTGCGGCTGAGGGTTCTACCAATGTGTTAACCGATGGAAACCGTGCTGTGATTTATGAGTTAAATAGCGAAACAGACTTTGTGGCGAAAAATGATCAATTTAAATCATTAATCACGTTAATTGGCGAAACCATTTTAGCTTCTGATGCTACGACATTAGAAGAAGCTTTAGACGTTGAAAAAGATGGTAAAGCGATTAAAGACATCATCGTTGAGGCCACAACGAAAATTGGTGAAAAACTCACCTTGCGTCGCGCGTATATTGTCACCAAACAAGATGATGAATCGTTTGGTGCTTATGTTCATATGGGTGGAAAAATCTCAGCGTTAACCATCATTAAAAATGGTTCAGAAGATGCCGCTAAAGATGTTGCGATGCATGTGGCTGCGATTAATCCGCGTTACTTAAACCAAGACCAAATCGATGAAGAAGTCATCTCTCACGAACGTAGTGTATTACGTAATGAAGCATTGAACGAAGGCAAGCCAGAACACATTGTGGATAAAATGGTTGATGGACGTTTAAACAAATATTTAAAAGAGATTTGTTTGGTAAACCAACCATTTGTTAAAAACCCTGATGTAACCGTTGAAAAATTCTTAAAAGAATCCGGTTCAAGTGTTGTCGCATTTGCACGTTTAGAAGTTGGCGAAGGCATCGAGAAAAAATCAGAAGATTTTGCTAGTGAAGTCCAATCTCAAATGAACGGATAAATTAGAACCGGGACACGTTTTTCTTTGTGTCCCTGTTTTTAAGATAGGGGAATCTTAATGAGCGAAAGAAAACGATTAATCATTAAACTTAGCGGTGAAGCACTATCCTCACCTGGCAAAAGCATTGACCCTTTGCGCGTTAAAGACATCGCTGCAGAAATTAAGGAAGCATATGATCTTAATTTGTTTGAAATTGGCATCATCGTCGGCGGTGGCAACATTTTACGTGGTAAGGTAGCCAGTGAAATGGGCATGGAAAGAAGCAGTGCAGATTACATGGGTATGATTGCGACTATTATCAATGGTCTAGCCTTACAAAATGCACTTGAAGCCTTAGGCTTAGAAACCAGAACGATGACCAGTTTGAACATCCCACAAGTAGCTGAGCCTTATATAAGACGTAAAGCAATTAGTAATCTTGAAAAGGGTATGATTGTAATCTTTGCTGGTGGCACAGGCAATCCGTTTTTTACCACCGATTCAACCAGTGCATTAAGAGCCGCTGAAATTGGTGCAAAAACCATACTCATGGCTAAAAACGGAACCGATGGTGTGTATGATTCAGATCCGAGAACCTCACAAAATGCCAGTAAGTATGAAGTGTTAACACACCGTGAAGTATTAGAGAAAAGATTAGAAGTTATGGATTCTACCGCGGCAGCGTTATGTAAAGACAACAACATTGAAATCGTTGTGTTTGATATGAACATCAAAGGCAACATCAAACGCGCTGCACTCGGTGAAAATATAGGCACCATCATTCGTTAAGGAGGGTTATCACATGGAAGCAGATGAGATATTATTACAAACAGAGGAACAAATGGAAAAAGCCATTGACTCATTACACCACGAGTTAGCAAAAATTAGAACAGGGCGTGCCAATCCTAAAATGCTTGATTCAGTTTATGTTGATTACTACGGGGCACAAACACCAATCAATCAAGTTGGCGCCATCACAACACCTGAGGCGAATCAGTTACTGGTTAAACCTTATGACAGAAGCATTCTTAAAGATGTCGAAAAAGCCATTTTAGCTGCCAATCTTGGGGTAACACCAAACAACGAAGGCGAACAAATTCGAATCGTCTTACCACAACTTAACGAAGAACGTCGTAAACAACTCGTTAAGCAAGTGAAAAAAATTGCGGAAGATGCAAAAGTTAAAGTTCGTAACGCACGTCGTGATGCCAATGATGCCATCAAAAAACTTGAAAAAGCCAGCGACATCACTGAAGATGACGCCATCGCTTATCAAGAAGACGTTCAATCGTTAACCGACAAATTCATTGAAAAGATTGATCAAGACTTAACTTCAAAAGAAAAAGACTTAATGTCTGTTTAAAAAACCACAACATTTGTGGTTTTTTTCTTATCAAAGGAAATCATAGAAAAACAAGCTACTTTATTGTATAATAAGCGTTGATATTATCATGAGGTGAAACGATGTTAACAGAAGCGAAATTAAAACAAAAACAAATACCAAGACATGTTGCCATCATTTTAGATGGGAATGGTCGCTGGGCAAAAAAAAGAATGATGCCAAGATCATACGGTCATGAACAAGGTGCGTTGAACGTTAAACGTGTCGCAGAATTATGCAAAGCTCTAGGTGTTGAGGTCTTAAGTGTTTACGGTTTTTCCACCGAAAACTGGCAACGTCCGAAAGATGAAGTTGATTTTTTAATGGATTTACCAAAAAGATTCCAAGAAAGATATGATGAAGACACGTTAGAAGAAAAAGTTAAAATGCATGACATTAAAGTGGTATTCAGTGGTCGAAGAGACCGTTTTAATGACTATAACCGTCAACTCATTAATGAAATCGAGACAAAAACAAAAGATCAAACTGCCTTTACACTGAATGTGTGTGTGGATTATGGTTCTCAACATGAAATCATCACAGCCGCTAAAGGTGTTGCAAAGGATGTTCAAGTAGGCGCCCTTGAACTTGATCAAATCGATGAATCCCGTTTTGAAACGTATCTTTATACAAAAGATTTGCCACCTGTAGATTTACTTATCCGCACCAGTGGCGAACAACGCTTAAGCAATTATTTATTATGGCAAAATGCGTACGCTGAGTTTTATTTCACGAAAACACATTGGCCAGCCTTTAGAAAAAAAGCATTATATAAAGCGATTAAAGCATACCAGAACAGAAATCGTAAATTTGGGAAGGTGGGGACATAGGCGATGAAACAACGACTGTTAACAGGCTTGGTATTAGCATTGGTGTTTATCCCACTTGTGTTGTCACCAAACCCTGTATTTACCGCGGCTATGGGCGTTTTAGCCTTAGTAGCGATGGTGGAATATTTACGGATGCTTAGCCATAAGCATACCTTATCTTTATGGTTATGGGGCTATGCCCTTTTGTTTACGATTTTCATGTTTATCGCCATTCGAGCGTTGTTTGTATCACCAGAACACGCTTTATGGTTACTCGTTGTGATTTCCAGTCTTTATTTTATTGGTCTTTTTGTGTTGGTATTTAAGCCAACCATTACCTTTGACTTGCTGTCAAAAACATTGTTTGGGATGTTTTATGTGGCCTTGCCCTTTGCGGCGATCAGTCAAATACATCATCTCGGATTAGCGATGCTTTTTTATGTATTATTGGTCGCGATGCTAACCGATGTGTTTGCTTACTTTTCAGGATACTATTTTGGTAAACATAAACTTGCCCCAGATATTTCCCCGAAAAAAACCATAGAAGGCGCGATTGGTGGAACCCTCGTGGCCGTTATCATCGCCAGTGTGTTTGCTTACTGGCAAGGGTTGTTTGATATCGAACACACGGGCTTGTTGGTGGCGTTCATGGTTTTTACCGGAGTGCTAATTTCAGTCGTGGCCCAAGTAGGCGATTTGGTTGCCTCAAAATTAAAACGCATGCATCAGATCAAAGATTTTTCAAACTTGTTCCCAGGACACGGTGGGGTCTTAGACCGGTTTGATTCTACCATGTTTGCTGCGCTTTTCTTAAGTGTCATATTAATGATTATGGAGTTTATCCTATGAAGTCTGTCACCTTACTAGGCGCAACGGGCAGCATTGGATCACAAACGATTGAACTCATCGAAGAATACAAACATGATTTTCAGCTAGAAGCCATCAGCGCTTATAGCCGGATTGATGATGTGAAAGACATTCTTAAATCTCACAATATCCACATGATTGCGATGCCTTCAAAGTATGAAGAAACGATTAAAGCCATTGCCCCACATATCTCATTTCATGCCCTTGAAGATGACGGACTTTTAAAGTTAAGCGAACGCGAGGATGATTTATTTATCAATGCGTTGGTGGGTGGTGTTGGGTTAAAGCCGACTTTGCATGCTTTGAATCATGATAAGGATGTTTTGCTTGCCAATAAAGAAAGTTTGGTCATTGGTGGTCCACTAATTAAAGACGCGTTGAAAAACACCACAGCCAAACTTATTCCCATCGATTCAGAACACGCTGCCCTCAAAGCTTGTTTGAAGGGTCATCATTTAAAGGATGTTGAGAGAATGGTGATTACCGCCTCGGGTGGTAGTTTGCGTGATGTAGCCTTATCAGAACTTAAAAACGTTAGCAAAGCTGATGTGTTAAAACATCCTAACTGGTCAATGGGAGCTAAAATAACTGTTGATTCAGCGACGATGATGAATAAAGTTTTTGAAGTCATTGAAGCGCATTATCTATTTGATGTTAGCTATGATAAAATAGAAGCAATCCTTCACAAAGAAAGCATCGTTCATGCTATGATTCAATATACTGATGGCAATGTGTTATCCCATATGGGACCGGCCGATATGAAGATTCCCATTTTATCAGCGATGCAACAAGAGGAGATTAAACGTTATCACAGTGTCTTTGATTTAACCACATTATCTTCTTTGCATTTTGAACCACTCGATCAACAGCGTTACCCTTTGTTTGGTCTTGGGCTTGAGGTGGCTAGACAAAACGGCATGCATGTGGTTACGTTGAACGCCGCTAATGAAGTGGCCGTTGATTTATTTTTGAAGGATATCATTCCATTTATTGAAATAGAAACGGTGATTGTTAAATGCTTAGATGCCTTTGATAATCACGAACCGATAACTTTGCAAAATGTTTTGGACCACGATGCGCGCGTCAGAACATTCGCATATAATTTATTTAACTAGAAGGTGACGTTATGTTTATTTTAAATATTGCAGCATTTGTATTTGTGCTAGGTCTTGTGATTATGTTGCACGAACTTGGCCATTTTATTATGGCTAGAAAAGCAGGCATTCTTTGTCATGAATTTGCCATCGGCATGGGACCGATTGTTTATAGTAAGAAAAAAGGAGAAACCCTTTATTCTATTAGAGCGATTCCTATTGGTGGGTTTGTCTCGATGGCTGGCGAAGAAATCAATGACGATTTAGTCAAAACCGGCATGCATATCAAAGTGTTGAAAGAAGACGGTAAGATCACACATATCATTCTTAATAAAGATGATATGCGTTTTAATGATGCAGAAGATGTGTTTGTAGAATACATCGATTTACAAGGAAAAGATGGCGAACCACTCATGATTAACCACATGGAAGTCGATGAAAAAGCGTTTTATGTGTTTAAAGATAAAAAACTACAAATCGCGCCATTTAATCGATCGTTTGAATCGAAAACTTTATGGGAGCGGTTCATCACCATTTTTGCTGGCCCGCTCATGAACTTTGTGTTAGCCTTTATTTTATTTGCGTTAATCTCAAGTGTGACGGGATTTGCTAAAACAGATGATGATGGCAACATCGTTAATGAAGTTGGCTTTGTCACTGAATCCATGCCTGCTTATGGTTATATTGAACCAGGCGATACAATCATTGCCATCGATGGTGAACCCGTTGAAAACTGGTCTGATTTAAGCTCGTTATTAAACGACCGACAAGGACAACGACTCATCAGTTATACCGTTGATCGTGATGGAACAGAACTCACCTTTGAGTTAACCCCAACCTTGTTCATTGTGGCCATGGGTATTCAATCACCACGCGAGGAAGACATGAGTCCATTTGACCCTGATCTTGTTCAAGTTGGCACGGTTTTAAATAACGCACCTGCTTCTCAAGCTGGCTTTGAAGCTGGCGATATCATTGTAGCCGTTGATGATGAACCGGTTGATAACTGGTCTGATTTAATCGCTTTGATCAATGCCAACCCTTCTGGTGATGAGATGTCTGTTTTAATCGACCGTGATGGGGAATTGTTAACGTTAAACTTAGAACCATACCCACATGAGCTCATTCGTTCGCAAGGGGCCCCTGTGATTCAATCACAAGTTGGGATTTCTCCTGTGCAAGAACGTGATATTTTCAGAAGTATTTTTGTAGGTAGTTTTTCTGGCATCCGTACAGCCAGTACCATGATATTCGATACTTTGAGTATGCTATTTAGTGGTGTGGTCGGTGTTGGTGATTTAGCAGGACCGGTTGGGATTTACTCCGTGACAGCCTCTGCTTTCCAACAAGGCTTGTTATCATTGCTTAGTTGGACAGCCTTATTGTCTGTCAACTTAGGTATTTTAAACTTACTTCCGATCCCAGCATTAGATGGTGGTCGCATTGTCTTTTTAGGTTATGAAGCCATCACCAGACGCAAAGTTAATAAAACCGTAGAAAATTACTTACATTTCATTATGTTTATATTATTAATTTCATTGTTATTGTTTGTGACGTATAACGACATATTAAGATTGTTTAATTTAGGTTAGAGGTGAGCCATATGAAACAAAGTTTATTGTTTGCACCAACGTTAAAAGAAGCACCAAAAGATGCCGATGTTAAAAGTCATAAATTGATGGCCCGTGCGGGTTTAATCAAACAAACGGCGGCTGGTATTTATACGTATTTACCACTAGCTAGACGGGCGATGAACCACATTGAACGCATCATTAGAGAAGAACTAGACCAAAGAGACTGTTCAGAGTTACTGATGCCAGCACTTCAGCCTAGAGATTTATGGGAAGAATCAGGTCGCTGGGGAGAATATGGCCCAGAGCTATTTAGATTAAAGGACCGCAAAGACCGTGATTTTTGTTTAGGCCCAACCCATGAAGAAGTGATCACACAAGTGACCAGAGATTACATCAATACCTATAAAAAATTACCGCTAGCCTTGTATCAAATCCAAACAAAATTTAGAGATGAGTTAAGACCACGGTTTGCTTTAATGCGTGGGCGTGAGTTCATTATGAAAGATTTATACACGTTTCACACCGATGATCAAGATTTAGATTTGTGGTACGACAAAATTATGAAAGCTTATACGGTCATGTTTGAACGGATGGGCTTACAAACCAAAATCGTTTCATCTGATACTGGTCAAATCGGTGGAAAAGAAGCCGATGAGTTCATGGTGATGAGCGAGGTTGGTGAGGATACAATCTCTTATTGTGATACATGTCAGTATGGTGCCAACCAAGAATTTAGTGGATTACATGAAAAAGACCCTTGTCCTAAGTGTGATTCGGGAACGATTAAAGAAGCCAAAGGCATTGAAGTTGGCAACATCTTTAAACTAGGCACCAAGTATTCTGAGAGCATGAATGCTTATTACAACGATAAAGACGGACAAAAAACACCGGTTGTGATGGGTTGTTATGGGTTAGGTATCTCTAGAACTTTAATGGCTGTGGTAGAACAAAATTCACAAGAACACGCGATGGTATGGCCTAAAGAAGTCGCACCATTTTATGTGCATGTGATTCCGCTTAAAACCAACCAAGAAGAAGACATGGCTGCAGCGCAGTCAATCTATAAGACTTTAAATCAACAATATGATGTGTTGATCGATGACCGCGATGAAAGGCCAGGGATTAAATTTAAAGACGCTGATTTGATTGGCATTCCCTACCGCGTGGTGATTGGGAAAGACTTGAAAGATGGCTTGGTTGAGTTTACCAACCGCTATACAGGTGAAAAAAAGCTTGTAAAAGTGGCTGAAATTAGCCAACACATTCACAGATAAATTAAAAAAGTGAGCGTTTTTGATTGACAAATGCGCTCACTTTTATTATACTTTTCACAGTCGCGCTTAAAGAGCGCTTTAAATATGTCAAATCATTGAGTTGAAAACAACATTTAAAGCCGGTATTTAAAAGCGATGAACCAAAGGATAATCAATCAGAAAATTTGATAAGAAAAATTGTTGACTTATCCTAGCGAAAGTTATATACTCTTTATTGCGGGTCAACGAAATTCCGCACAGCACCACGGTTTAAACGGTGGTGTTATGAACGATTCCAACCATGAAAAGAACACCGATGACATTGACACTGTGTTGGAACATCAAAACGATCAATAGCATGGTCTTTGAAAACTGAATAGAACAGAATTACTTTTGAGTTGAGACCAATATCAAACGAAAGCTGCTACGGCAGTTTACATAATTTTTATGGAGAGTTTGATCTTGGCTCAGGATGA
>PWKX01000083.1 GCA_003559585.1 Mollicutes bacterium
GAAAAAGATAAAATCAAAGCCAAAGTGCGGCTTAAAAAAACGGAAGATGACACCGTCTATATTTTAGTGGCGGCGGTTGATATGGGACAAGGGGCTAAAACCACCCTGCGTAAAGTGGTCGCTGGGGTTTTAGACGTGCCAGTTCAAAAGGTTATGTTTGAGAACCCTGATACAGCCAATGTGCCAGATTCGGGCCCAACTGTTGCCTCTAGAACGATGATGATTGTTGGGGGCTTATTGGCAAGAGCGGCGCAATCATTAAAAGAAACGTGGCAAACCAACCAAGAACAAGTGATTGAAAAACAATACAAGCAACCTGATTATGTAAAATGGGATCAAGAAAAACTTCAAGGCGATGCTTATCCAGCTTATTCGTGGGGCGTTAATGTTGTTGAAGTAAGCGTTGATGCGGTGAGTGGTGAAACATCGATTGAAAATGTCTATAGTGTTTATGATTTAGGCAAAGCGATTGATGAGAACGTGGTTTTAGGCCAAGTTGATGGGGGCCAAGCCCAAGGCATTGGCTATGGATATTTAGAGGTTATGACCCATAAACAAGGCCGCATCCAGCATCAAAACTTTACAAACTACATCATCCCCACCGCCGCCGATGTGGGTCAAAGCCATACGGTGATTATGGATAACCCTTATCCGCTTGGTCCTTATGGCGCAAAAGGGGTTGGTGAGCTCACTTTGGTTGGCGGAGCGCCAGCGGTGGCGATGGCGATTGAAATGGCCATCAACCACCCGGTTCACTCAATCCCTGTGATGCCTGAGACCATATTGGCGTTGATGCATCATGCCTAAAACAACCTTTACAATCAACGGCAAACCCATCAGCATCGAGGGGCCACTTGAACAACGATTATTAGACATCTTAAGACGTGATTTAAAACTAACCGGGGCAAAAGAAGGCTGCGGTGAAGGTGAATGCGGGGCTTGTTCGGTGTTTGTCAATGGCAAACTGATGAACAGTTGTTTGCTGCCGCTTGCTAATGTTGAGGGCAAAGACGTGATGACCATTGAAGGCTATAAACACACACAAGCGTTTAAACACCTTGAAACCGCATTTTTAAAAGAAGGCGCCACACAATGCGGCATTTGCACACCTGGGATGATCATGGCCAGTGATTATTTGTTAAGAGAACACCACACACTTACCGATGAGATTATCAAACACGGTTTAGCGGGTAATTTATGTCGTTGCACCGGCTACAACATGATCATTAAGGCCATAAAACGCGCCGCTAAATCAGGAGGTGACTTATGGAAAAAGGACGTAGAGTCACAACGTTAGATGACGCGTTAAAAGCGTTAGATGAAACCCCGTATTTTATTGTCAATGGTGCCACCGACGTGTTTGTCAAACACAGAACTTGGGCAGAATTACCACTAAAAATGCCCAAGACGCCTTTATTTATCCATGACATTGCTTCACTTAAAACCATTAAAGAAACCGAAGATAAGCTACACATAGGTGCCACGGTGACTTATGATGCGATGTTAAAACACCCAGCGGTTCCTGAGCTTTTAAAGGCATGTTTAAACCTGTTTGCTTCACCAGGCATTAGAAATACCGCGACCTTAGCTGGCAATATCGCCAATGCTTCACCTGCAGCGGATGGGGTTTTGGTGCTTTATGCACTTGAGGCTACCATCAGTGTGAAAAGCCTTAATCAAACGAAAGAAGTGCCCATTCAATCATGGATTAAAGGCCCAGGAGAGACAGCCTTAAAGCCAAATGAACTGATTACCGCCATCACCATCCCAAAAAGAAAAAGCACCCACACCTGGTTTAAAAAAGTAGGTGGGCGACGTTCTGATGCCATCTCAAAGGTATCATTTGCCGGTGATGCTTTGATTGAAGATGGTCACATCAAACGACTTTCTTTAGCGTTAGGGGCGGTTTATAAAACCGTGGTACGCTTAAGCAACATCGAACAAAAACTCATCAATCAAAAGATTGATCATATTAAAACGGTGTGGCCAGAACTTGAAACGCTTTTAAAAAACGCCATTGCGCCCATTGATGATCAGCGTTCAACCAAAGCTTACCGCCAACAAGTAGCACTGCGTATGGTACAAACGTTTTTAAAAGCTTGCCTAACATAAAGGGCAGGAAGAAGGGATAAGATGAATCAAACAACGTTGATGAAAAAAGCACGTGGGCTATTACCTTGCAGCCTTGTGTTTAAAAACGCCCGTGTGGTCAATGTTTTCACCCGTGAGATTATGGCTTGTGATATCGCGGTTGAAAACGGCATCATCATTGGTCTTGGCTCCTATCAAGGTAAGGAAGAAATCGATTTAGACAATATGTATGTGGCACCAGGATTTATTGACGGACACGTCCACATTGAATCCTCCCTGGTCACCCCACCCTATTTTGCGTCTTTGGTGATGCCTAAAGGGACCACAACCATCATTGCTGATCCACATGAAATCGCCAATGTTAAAGGCGTTCAAGGCATTAAGTATATGTTAAAGGCGGCTGAAAAAACACCCTTAGATGTGTATATGATGATCCCATCAAGTGTGCCTGCTACCACCTTTGAAACTGCGGGTGCGACGATTGATGTGGCTGACATCAATCATTTAAAAACACGAAAAGGGGTGCACGGTCTTGGCGAGGTGATGAATTATCCAGATGTGCTTGCCGGAAAGCGTGCGATTCATGAGAAAATTGCGACGATGCAACCACGTGTGATTGATGGTCATGCCCCGGGTGTAAAAGGGCTTGATTTAAACGCCTATATCACCGCAGGGGTGCAAACCGATCATGAGTGTTCAATGCAAGAAGAACTGATTGAACGTTTAAGACGCGGGATGTATGTTCATTTAAGAGAAGGGTCTGTGACCCGTAATGTGCAAGATTTATTAGGCGCCGTCAACAAAAACAACTTACACCGCGTGTTATTTTGTACCGACGATAAACACCCTGAGGATATTGTTAAAGAAGGGCATATCAATGCCAATATTAATTTAGCCATTCAACATGGTATTGATCCGATTGATGCGATTGCCATGGCGTCTTTACACGCGGCGCAATGTTATGGTTTAAACCATAAAGGCGCCA
>PWKX01000206.1 GCA_003559585.1 Mollicutes bacterium
CCGTTTTTTGAACCGTTTAACGATACGGTAAAAGAAGACTTTAAGCGGGTTAAAAAAGGAGATTTATCTGTTAAAAATTATGGTGTGCTTGGTCACTACAAACCATACTCATCTAAACTACAAGAAGACATCTCAGCGATCATTGATCACAAAACCTACAACAACTTACTTGAAGGCTTATTAGAAAACGCCTTAGAACCTTATGATTACAGCACTGATAATCCCTTTAGTTACGGCGAAGATGTGCCTGTTAAAGAACCCGCACTGACCTACATTAATGATTTAAACTATGCACAAGAAAAAGTTTTAAACCTTGTTGATCAACACGATCAACTGGTTATTTGGGGCCCACCAGGCACTGGTAAAAGTCAAACGATCACATCGTTGATCGCCAAGCAAATTTCTAAGGGTGAAAACGTGTTGGTGGTGAGTGAGAAAAAGGTGGCGCTTGATGTCATTAAAAGCCGGTTAGGCTTTGCCTCGAAATTCGCTTTGTTTATGGATGATGCCCAAGATAAACAAGCGTTTTATACGCAAGTAAAAAACCACATTGACCCTTTACCACCGACTAGAAAACACAACAACGACACCGATAGTATAAATACAGCCATTACCAAAGTTATGAAAAAGCTTGAAAACATGCACAAGGGCTTTTACACAAAAGGCAACCTTGGCACCGCTTTATATAAACTATACCCACGCTACATTCAAACCAAAAAGTTAAAAGATGCCTTTTTCCCTGAAACGATTGCCAAGGTCTTTTTTGATGCTTATGATAACCTTGATTATACAACCATACAAACCTTAGAACACATGGCATCCAATACAAAGAAGTTAAAAAATATGTTGATCTATACACGGTTATCCGATCAATATCCGATCATTCATCAGATGAATACCGCGCTAACTAGAAGTGAAAAATTAAAACGAACCCAATTTTATCAAACATTGGATGCGTTTTTAGAGTCTTATGATAAAGCCTTTTTCTTTAGAAAACGCGCATTAAGACGGCGTTTTATTCAAGAACATAGCGACGCCTTAAGCTATCTTTTTGATAAGAAAAAGCATCGCAAGCGACTCATTAAAACATACATTCTTGACCGTGCGTTTTATGAAAAAATCAAGACACACTTTTTTAGATTCGAACGCGCTCGCCATCAACGATCCAAACTAACCAGTGAAAAACGGACCTATTTGAACATGTTGTTGTATCAAGAACCCTTTGCTTCAATCAATGACATTCACTTAAAACAAACCGATATTTTTGATGCGCTTTACACCGGCATCATTGAAGATTTTGAAGCGAAAAACCAAGATAAAGTGTATGACTTAATGCATTATAAAGAACACATGGCAACCTTACAATCTTTAATCCAAGAAAAACAACACATGGTGAGTGAAACCTTTGCGATGACGCTATATCAAGATGCCTTATCTTTTTCTAATTCAAAACGCATCATGGATATCAAACACCGCTTAGAACAAAGCAGAAAAATGAGTGTTTCTAGTTTTATTTCTCACTACCAATTAGAACTTTTTTCAAACGTTAAAGTTTGGATGATGACCCCTGAGGTTATCAGTGAGATCATCCCACTTAATTATGCGATGTTTGACCTGGTTATCTTTGATGAGGCTAGTCAAATGTTTGTCGAAAAAGCCATTCCTACGATTTACCGTGCGAAAAAAGTCGTCATCGCTGGTGATACCAAACAGCTAAGACCCTCATCGCTTGGGCAAGGGAAATTACTGGTCGATGAAACAGAAGAAGATGACTTACTCGATATTACCTTAGACGCCAAAAGTTTACTTGATTTAGCGCGTCATAAATACAAAGAAACCATTCTTAATTATCACTACCGTTCAAAGTATGAAGAGCTTATTAGCTTTTCTAACTATGCATTTTATGACGGCAAATTGATGGTTTCTCCCAATCAAACCAAACCTAAAAAACCACCGATTGAATACATCATTTGTGAAGACGGGCTATGGGAAAACAGACGCAATGTGGCTGAGGCCAAACAAGTCATTGAACTGATCAAAAAAGTGTTACGCCAAAAAGACAAAGAAGAAACCATTGGTGTGATTACCTTTAATACCCAACAAAGAAACTTAGTCGAAGACTTACTCGATGAAGAGATGTTTAATAACACGCGCTACCGCAAACGGATTGAACATGAGTTAAACCGACTTGAAGCAGGCGAAGACAAAAGTTTATTCATTAAAAACATCGAAAACGTCCAAGGGGATGAAAGAGACATCATCATCTTCACCACTGCGTATGCTAAAAATAAAGAAGGCCGGTTTTTAAGGCAATTTGGTTGGCTCAACAATGAAGGTGGTCAAAACCGTTTAAACGTCGCGATTAGTCGCGCAAAGAAAAAGATTTTTATTGTGTCAAGTTTTCACCCCTCAACGCTACATGTGGAGGATTTAAAAAGTTTAGGCCCCAAACGCTTAAAAGCATACCTCATGTATTGTTATCACATTTCTAATCAAGATATAAAAGCGGCCCAATCGGTGCTTGAATCGATCTCAGACGCTGAGATTCTGCCAGTACTTGGTGAGGCGGATGTGTTTAAAGATGATGTCAAGAACCGGTTAGAAAAAGAGGCTTTCATGTTAGAAACCGATGTGGGCATCGGCAAATACAAACTAGATTTCGCGTTAAAACATAGCGGCGCTGATTACAACTTAGGCATCATTTGTGATAGCCAACAAGACACGGATGTCAGAGATGGGTTTTACCATCAAGAAAAATACTTGCAAGCAAGAGGCTGGCATGTATACCGCATCTTCGCCCCAGCTTGGTATAAAGATCCAAACAAGCACATGCGTGAGATACGTAAACACATGAAAGAAATGGCACCTTAAACCAAAAAAGATCAGTTAAACTGATCTTTTTTCATGAAAAAAACTTTAGACGGCTTGTCTAAAGTTTTGAATGGTTCGCTTTTTATTGATCGAATTGAATTCGGTTTTTACCTGCTTTTTTGGCTTTATAAAGCGCCTTATCACAACGCATGATGATGGTTTGTGAGTCATCATCAGGGTGTTTAAGCGTTAAACCAAAACTGGCGGTGACATTCATGCCTTTTTTATGGTGATAAGCCGCAATGCTTTGTCTTAAGCTTTCGCTTAATGCCATGAGCTCATCTTTTGAAGCAGCAGGACACATGATTAAAAATTCATCGCCACCCCAACGCCCAATTGCACAAGACTCAGGGAGCTGTTTTTTCATTAAGTGCGCCAAATCTTTTAACACGTCATCCCCGTTTAAATGACCAAAGGTATCGTTAACGCTTTTAAACCCGTCGACATCCAACATCATGATGCCCAATGAATCGGGGCTTTCAATGTATTGTTCTAAACTGGCATCTAAACTCAAACGGTTGGCAAGTCCAGTCAACGTATCGTGGTTGGCTAAATGCTTAATTTCTTCTAACGCTTGATGTAAGTCGGTTGTTTTTTGTTCAACCATCCGTGATAACGCTTCGTTTCTAGCTTCTAATTCTTTCACAGGATAGCCTTCATCATCATAATTGACTTTACTTGGAAAAGACAAGTGTTTTTGTGCGATTTTCCATTGTCCGTTTTCTAAGACAAAGGCTAAGGTGTAGCGTAAATCATTCAACTTGATATGTTGGTTTTGAATGGTGGTTTTAATCGCCATTTGACAAGACACAAACCCAGCGTCCTTCACAGGGTTGGTGATTTTAAGTTGTTCGATTTTGTATTCGATGGGACTGGGTGCTTCATCGACAATATCACGTTCGAATACGCTATAACAACGTTCAAAGTCATAGGTGTTTTCATCCATCGATGAGCCAAACCCGGTGATGTGTTGACTGAAATGCGTCATGGTTCGTTTTAGATCTCTTTTATCAAAATAATCATCAAAATAAGCCATTAAGGCACGGTAAATCTCACTTTCCATATCGTTACCCCCTACACAATATCTAATCATTATATCATGAAAGTTGTGATTGTGTCAGTAGGAATGTGTCATTTAATCATGATAAAAAGCGTGTTTAAAACCGTTTTAAAACGGTGATGATGGTTTTTTGTAATGATTTTCGTTCATTTTTTAATAGCAGTGCACTTAAAAATAACCGCACATTGGTATGTTGAACCAACATGATGTGAAGCGGTAAACTAGAAGGCTCAAAAGCATGAAGCCATGCATCTAAAGCTTTTTTATCCATGTGATCATTATGATAAAGGCGCACCAAAATATTGGCCATGCGTTTATCTTCATTGTGATGATATGCCCCGCTGGTCGTGAAGACTTTCTTTTTAACCACCGTTAACATTGTATCGACTTGTGCCTGGGTTATATCAATGGTGGCCAGCGCTTCTAATAAATCAGCCCCGTGGGCAATCGCATGCACAAAGCCAATGGCCTCGTCATACCCACGCATATCTGTTTCTTCACCAAAGGCTTTGATGGCGGTTTCATACACATCATTCAGTCTTGCTTGGTCTAAAAAGGTTTTAACGCTGTGTCTTTTAATCAGTGCTGCCAGCACAAGGTAAGAAAACGAGCGGGTCAAAATGGGTTTCCCGGGATGAATGTTGTGGTGCATCGTATCAAACAATTCAATCAACGTTTCATCGGCTAACAAATCATGTCGAATGATTGTCCAAAAAAAACGGTAGACGTACTCATCACGCAACACAGGGTCAATGTCTCCTATGTGTTTGATGGCATAAGGATATAACGTATCAAGTGATTCAAGGTTATTTTGCTTTAAATCGTCAAAAAATGTTTTAAAGGCGGTTTTTAATGCTTCTTTATCCATAAAATCATCCTTTCATATCACCGTCATTCTATCATAAAAAAGATTGATAAAACAGTCATTTCAGGGTTTTTAAAAGATTAGAAGGGTGGTATAATATCACGTGTTACAAGGAGGTTGTCATGGTAAAATTACTGATTTTAATGCTGATGTCACTAATCCCACTGATTACATTCATGACACGATTGGTAGCGTTTGGTGTATTTTGGGTGTTTCTCATCTTATTATATATGGGCACACTCGGTGTTTTTACTTATCTACAAACGGGTGATAAAACACGGTCTTTAAAAATACAAGCCGTCCCCATTGGTTTGTTGCTGGTGTTCTTTTTAAGTTTTGGTTTTCAAGGCATTGGCGGTGAGACGATGGGTGAAACCCTATCCCATCTGTTTATGGTTGTTTTTATCATCATTTATTTTTCACCAGTTTTACTATTTGGCTGGCTACTATCACAAGAGATAAAAAAAGATTAAGGAGTTTTTATGAAAGTAAACGTTAAAATGGATACCATCATTCCTTTTATTAAAGCATTACATTTAAAAGATGAACAAGCGATGCGTGCGGTGTTAAACCACCCTGATTACCAACAAGAACTGGCCTACTACAACACGCAATTAACCACAGATATGTTCATCGATTTCATGTTAAACATTGACGATGAGACGCATGAATCTATTTTTGATAAACGCAAAGCATACCTTGAAGATATCATTAAATATCCGAACAAATACATCGAAGAGGTTGAAAAGATCACCTTTGATACCAAAGATTTAAACCAAGCGTATGATAAAGCACATCAAGCTTTACCTGAGCATTTAAGCTTTGAATCCTTTGATGTTGTTTTTACGATTGGCCTGGGTAAAGGTTTTGGTTTTTTTGTAGATAACGGCATTCACTTTGATTTTTTACAAATCATCCACAACATTCCAATGCAAACGGTGATTGATGGGCTTTCCTATGAAATTTTTCAAGCTGCGATGGCCAAAGTTCTTTTAAAGCTTGAACCAGATACCTTGCCATTAGATGCTTACTTTTATTTACCGTTTATTTTAGAGGGCTTACCACATAAATACATGTTAAATGGGGAAGGCTTATATTCAAAAGCTTTGCATGATGCACCGGTCAATCAAACCCATGAACCAGGGTATTTCGATGCGCATGTTCAAAACTTTCACGCCTTATTTAACCGCTTTAAAGAAACGGTGGATGATATTCGTGCTGGAGATATTACAAATAAAAGCCACATCGATCAAGAACTCCATTTATTTTGGACGGCCGAGATGGCCGAACAAGCTGACCCAGCAGAACGCCCCCTTAAAATGATTGCCCTTGGTCAAGAATTGATTGGCATCATCCACGATGTTTATGGTAAGGAAGCCTTATACAACATCTTAAACGATTTAAAGACGTTTCCAACGTTATTAAACGATGCATTTGATTACTTAGGCTTACCATACAAACTTTAACAAACGCTTTTACAGGTTTGTTTTTTTATAAAAAGACAGTGTTTTATGTTGAAAAGCGCTTAATATGTGGTATAGTTGTATGTACGCTTTTTTGGAGGCAATAATATGAATAGAAAACCAATCATTAACATCGCTGTCATCGCCCATGTCGATGCCGGTAAATCAACGCTGGTGGATGCGTTATTAAGTCAAAGTGGTGTGTTCACAGACCGCGATGAACCACAAGCACAAATCATGGACAGCAACGACTTAGAAAGAGAGCGCGGCATCACCATTTACTCAAAAAACTGCGCGATTGAATATAAAGACACAAAGATCAACATCGTCGACACCCCAGGCCATGCTGATTTTTCTAGTGAAGTCGAACGCATCATAAAAACCGTGGATACTGTTATTTTACTGGTTGATGCCAGTGAAGGCCCAATGCCACAAACGAGAGTCGTGTTAGAAAAAGCTTTAAAAGAAGGCTTAAAACCGATTGTTTTCATCAATAAAATCGATAAAAAAGACGAACGTTCAGATGAAGTGTTAAATGAGTGTTTTGACTTGTTTGTTGAACTGGGTGCAACCGATGAACAATGTGACTTTCCTGTCATATACGGTGTGGCTAAAGACGGCAAAAGCATGCGTGAAAAAGAAGACAACAGTTCGAACTTAGAACCGTTTTTCGATGTGCTTTTAAAACACGTTGAAGCTTATCCTGATCATACAGATGCGCCGTTAACCTTACAAGTATCATCACTAGCATACGATGATTATTTAGGGCGTTTAGGCATCGGTCGCTTAGCTAAAGGGACTTTAAAAAGCAAACAGAAAGTGGCGATCAGCAAACGTAACGGTAAAGTTACCCATGCGGTCATACAAAAAATATATGTGAATGAAGGCTTACATAAAGTCGAAAAAGACGAAGCATTCTCAGGTGACATCGTCACCTTCAGTGGCATCAGTGATATCTCAATTGGTGAAACCTTATCAGACGTTGATCACGTAGAAGCGTTACCGATGATTGATATCGAACGCCCAACCTTAGCGATGAACTTCTTAATCAATAACGGGCCTTTTGTTGGTCAAAGTGGTAAAAAAGTCACTTCAAACCAAATCAAAGACCGCTTGTTAAAAGAACTAGAAACCAATGTTGGCTTAGAAATTGAACCGATTGATGGTGTGGAAGGGTTTAAAGTGAGTGGACGTGGCGAGCTACATTTATCGATCTTACTTGAAAATATGCGACGCGAAGGCTTTGAACTGTGCGTCTCAAAACCAGAAGTCCTTTATAAAGAAAAAGAAGATGGCTTATATGAACCCTTTGAAAGTGTGCGCATTGAAACCCCAGATGAATACGCCTCAGCGGTCATTAACTCACTAAACATGAAAAAAGGCATCATGGTTAAAATGGATAGTGAATTTGGCTACACCAAACTCATCTATCAAGTACCCACCAGAGGTTTAATTGGTTACCGTAGTAACTTCATCAATATGACCAGAGGTAGAGGAACCTTAGAAAAATCATTTGATCAATATATGCCATTTGCCGGCACGATTGATTCACACCGTAACGGTGTATTCATCGCCAAAGAAAAGGGAAAAACCATGGCCTACAGTCTCTTTAATTTATCGGAACGTGGCCGCATGCTCGTCGACCCTGGTGTGATGGTTTATGAGGGCATGATTGTTGGGCTAAACAGCCGTCAAAATGATTTGGTAGTGAACCCATGTAAAAACAAACAATTAACAAATGTGCGTTCAAGTGGAACCGATGAAGCCATAAAATTATTAGATACCTTAACGTTAACCTTAGAAGAATCATTGTCCTTTATTGATGATGACGAACTGGTTGAAATCACCCCAGATGCCATTCGCTTAAGAAAGAAAATCTTAAATGAAGCGCAACGTAAACGCGATCAAAAACAAAAATCTTATGCTCAGGCATAAGATTTTTTTATTGTAAGCTGCAAATCTATTGTATAATATGACTAGCATGCTTAATTAAAGGATGATTGACAATGGGGAAAAAATTAGGACTGTGTTTAACGGGCGGTGGCGCCCGCGGGGGTTATCAAATAGGGGCGATGAAGGCGTTAGATGAATTAGGGATTTTATCAAATATTCACGCCTATGCAGGCACATCCATTGGTTCAGCCAATGCGTGTGTTGTGGCTTCACGTGGCATCAAGGCCGCAGAAGAAGTTTGGTTGAACTTACCACAAGAAAACATTCCAAAAATTAAACCAAGTAAACCTAAAAAACCGCGTATAGTAACAGGCCGTTATTCACTAGAAATTTTTGATAAAGTCATGCGTGAGGCCATCGATTATGAAGCGCTTAAAAGTAAGGAAGTTTATATCACCGTTTCACAAGGCGGCCCTAAAGATGGTGGCTTTATGGATTTACTGAAAGCCAATTTTTCGCATTACGTGCGTAAAGATTCACAAGTTAAATACATGCCAGCCCATGCCTTAGACGATGAAACGATTCATCAATGCGTGATGGCATCTTGTTCAATTCCGCTTTTCTTTGCCCCAGTTGACATCAATGATCAACATTGTTTTGACGGTGGTATGTATGACAATATTCCAGTGATGCCTTTGATTGAAGCTGGGTGTGATGAGATCATCATCGTTCATTTACACAAACACCGTAGTCGTTTTTTTAATCCGAAAAAACTAGCACAAGATGTTTGTTTTCATGAGATTAAACATCAAGGTAAAGAACTGGGCCCCGTGCTTAAATTTAGTTTAGCCCATACCAACAAACTCATTGAACTTGGCTACCAGGAAACCAAAGCTTATTTTGAAGCTTACCAGTATAAAAAATGACAGCTAGAGGCTGTCATTTTTTATTCATGTTGTGTCTTGCGTTTAACATTTTCTCAGGTAAAACGATGGTATCTTTAATCGTTTGATAATCTTGATAGGCGTTTTCAAGTCCTTTTTTTAACGGTGTTTCATGATGAGACACCTTATGGATTTTCTCAGCGTCTAACGTGAGGTCGTAGGCGAAAAACGGAAACAAATCAATGGCCTTAATGTCCGGGTTTTTTGGGTCAAACCAGCGGATATGGTGAGACTTACCAGCCACCTTAGCACAGGTATCAACCCAATCAAAAAAGCTGTAAGTTTGTCTCTCGCCGGTGTTGTAGATGCCTGGGTCGACGGTGTTTAAGACGCTATCTTTAATGTGCAGGGCTAAATCGTTTACATAGACAAACGAGACGTGGTTGTTTGTTTTGGGCACATAGATTGGTTGGTCTGTTTCTAACAGTTTAAAGATGAGCCGTTCTCGTAAAACGTAGTTATCCTCACCATAAACCAGCGGTGGTCTTAAGATGACAAGTTGTTCAGCGTTTAAGCGATTGAATAAGGCGTTTTCGGCCTTGATTTTGTTCGCTGCATACGTTTTAAAGGGTGAATCACCACCTAAGGGGTCATCTTCTTTAAATGGTGCTGTGGCTTTATCAATGTTGTAAACAGCACTGGTACTAATCAAAACATAACGTTTAAGGGCGGTTTCATCTAAGGCATCAAGCAAGGTATCAACATGTGTGTGCGTGAAAGCCGATATATCAACAACCGTGTCAAATGTGGCATCTTTCAAGGCTTCATGCAATGCCTTTTGATCGTTTCTATCGGCGATTCTTTCTTTAACAAGCGGATCATTTAAAGGTTTATTTCCTCTGTTTAAGACCGTGATATGGACATCGTGTTTTAAATGTTCAACCACGTGTTTGCCAATAAAATAAGAACCACCCATAATTAAAACAGATTGTTTCATGTGCATCACCTCATGTTTATTGTAACACTCAAAGGCATATTGATGTTATGGATTGATGATTTTGTTTATAATGGTTTATGTGTGACATGGATACCCATGCAAAAAATGATGATTTTTAAGAAAGAAGGCGTTTGATGTCAACAGAAATGATTGTAATTTATGGACTAGCGTTTGTTTTAACGCTTGTGTCGTTTTTAAAGGATCCTCTTAAAACAAAACAAGGGTTAAAAAAAGGGATGAAAAGCTTTATGAAACTCATGCCGGTGCTGTTGCCATTGTTTTTATTTATCGGTATTTTATTAACGCTGATCACACCAGAATTCATCTCAAGATTTCTTGGTGAGGATAGTGGGCTTTTAGGGTATGTGTTTGCCTTATCAATCGGCAGCATCACTTTTATGCCACCCTTTGTGTCCTTTCCCTTAGGAAAAGAATTACTAGAAAGCGGGGCTGCCTATCCGCAAGTGGCAGGGTTTTTGGTGACGGTGATGAGTGTGGGACTTGTTTATTATGTGGCAGAAAGTCGGTTTTTTTCAAGAAAAAGTGCGATCTACCGTAACGCGGTCAGTTTTATTGGGGCTTTAATTGTCATCGCCGTTGTGATGGTGGTGTTCGCATGATAAAATTCTGTCGAAAAAACGCTTTTATTTGTTTGTTAGTCAGTGGGCTTATCCTCATGAGTGTGATTGACATCACCTTAACGTATCAAGCGTTTGACCACACCTTCACCCAAATTATATCGATGTTGATGATTGTGCCACCGATCTTTGTGTTAATCGGTTTGTTTGATGTGTGGGTACCAAGACAAACCGTGATTAAAATGATGGGCCAAAACAGTGGCATTAAAGGCATGGCACTTGCTTTTTTCTTAGGCGCTTTTAGTGCTGGGCCAACCATTGCCGCCTTTCCATTAGCGATGGTGATGCTTAAAAAAGGCGCCCGCTATCAAAACGTATTGTTTTTCTTAATGGTATGGAGTTCACTTAAGCTGCCGATTGTCTTTTTTCAAATCACGCAATTAGGCATCGGTTTTGCCTCTTTGATCAATGTGACGATGTTTGTGGTGTTTGTGTTAGGCGCGTTGGTGTCTGAAAAAGTGATGGGCAAAAAAGAATTGGCTGTCTTTTATGAAAAGGCACGTGCAACTGAGTAAAAGTTATGATTTAACGGGATAAAGTGTTGTTTTTTTCATGCCTTTGGTTATAATAAAGATTGGGAATAACTAGAGAATGGGGATGCATAATATGCTAAAAACAATCACATACGTGGGTGTCTTATGGACACTTTTAATAGGCTTAGTAGCCTGTAGTCAACCTGAACCAAGCGCACTTGTCGTTGATAAAGATCAATTTGAAGCCAGTGTTGCGCTTGATGATTTTGAACTGAGTGATATTACATTAAAACTGATGGATGAAGATGGTGGTTATGAAACCTTCTCACTCAGCGCATCGATGCTTAGTCAAACAGATATAGATAAACTATCGACAGCTGGAACCCACCATATCACAATCACTTATGAAGGGTTTTCTACAACCTTAACCCTCACACTTTTAGATGAGGATGATCAAGCAGCTAAAGCACAGTTTATGACAACAAACAGCCACCAATCGGTGGTGCAATTAGAAACAGACACGTTATTTAACGGCGTCATCTTCAAGCATGAGGCAGACCAATATCAAGTGTTGGTACCCTATGATATGGTTAAAGACCGTCAAACCTTATCATTAACCACTTACAATCATCATGATTATGAGGCCACAAAAGTTGGCTTTGATATCTTTTTAAATGTGGCAGTATTGACCTTTCACACCAGTGAAACCTACCAAGTTGCACCCTTAGCCTTAGATACAGTCGTTGATCATGAACAGCGTCTGTTTGGCGTGTTGTTTGATGAAGCGGTTCATGTGATGCCATTGACGGTGGATGAACCTTTAACCTATCTTTCAGGCGATCACTATGAGTGGTATTACGGTGAATTATTCACCACACTCCATGCCGAAAGCACAACCCTTAAAAACGGCTCAGCTATGTTTAACACC
>PWKX01000072.1 GCA_003559585.1 Mollicutes bacterium
CCACACGACCATTTTGTCTACCAAACGGAATAATCGCTTTATTACGGTAATAAAAAGGGTTATTCATGGCAACCGTATCATGAACAAGAGGTTTAATATGTGCCACTTTTCGAAAAGTTTCACATACGCGGTGTTTTTTAAACGCCAATTGCATATCATAGTTCATATGCATGATTTGACAACCGCCACACGTTTCAAAATGTTGGCAAATCGGTTTTTTTCTAAACGGTGAAACTTTTAACGTATGAATCAGTTTACCAAAAGCAAAATTTTGGTTTACTTTAATTATCTTAATTTCAGCTGTTTCTCCCTTTAACGCATCCCTTACAAACACTGGAAATCCATCTATTTTAGCCACACCCATCGCATCATGCGTGAGATCACTAAACGTTACTTCATGGTATGAATTCTTAACTAACACATTGTCACCTTCCATCATTTAAGTTGATATTTTTTAGCCAAACCACCACAAGAGGTTTCGCGGTAGTTAGCTGGCATGTCTTTACCTGTTTCAAACATGGTGTCAACCACTAAATCAAAACTAATTTTACGTGAATCACTTAAGAAATACGCCAAGCCACACGCATCAATGGCTCTTAAGGCAGCCACAGCGTTACGTTCAATACATGGAATTTGTACATAGCCCAGTATGGGATCACATGTTAAACCTAAATGATGTTCAAGCGCAATCTCTGCGGCGTATTCTATTTGATCAATGGTTAACTTAAACAGCTCAGCATGAGCCGCAGCTGCCATTGAACACGCACTGCCAACTTCTGCTTGACACCCTGCCTCTGCGCCACTAATCGAAGCGTTATGCTTAATGATATTGCCAATTATACCTGCTGTAGCCAGCGCGTCGACCACATTATCTTCACTAAATTTATGCCGTTGTTTCATATACCTAAGCACCGCTGGCATGGTGCCACTGGCCCCACACGTTGGCGCGGTGACAATCGTGCCCCCACTGGCATTCATTTAATTGACCGCAAAGGCATAGGCGCTAACTAAACGGGATTCCTTAATCTCACTTGGTTCTTTGTGCAATATCTTGTCATAGAGCGATTTGGCTTTGCGTTCAACTTCTAACTCACCTGGTAACACACCACTTTTCTTTAACCCTTCATTAATTGATGCTTCCATCACATGCCAAATGGTTTTTAAAAACGAGCGAATATCTTCACCTTCAAACCGTTTAACATACTCTGGTAAGCGAATGTTTTCCGCTTTACAATAGGTCATGATTTCTTTAAAACTTTGGTGTGGATAAACATCGGTTTCTTCTTGATGAGTTTGTCCTTCAATGACAATGGTGCCACCGCCTACTGAATAAACCCGCATCGTACCGATTTGATTATCTTGTTCATCATAAGCGATAAGGTCTAACGTGTTGGGATGCTCGGCCACAAAATCACTAGAAAACACAATCTCAACATCTTCAAGGACGTCCTTGATGATTTTATCCGTTAAATGGCCTTTGCCCGTTAATGCTAAAGACCCATATAGAATGACTTTATATCGCTGCGCAGGAAATTTTGATTTAAATAACTTCGCAGCTTTTTCAGGACCCATAGTATGTGAACTTGATGGGCCTTTCCCAATTTTATATAATGCGCGAATTGATTTCATAATGCCTCCAAGAAAAATTAATGCATCGCTTATATTATACCACAAACCCACAAAAAAAAGGAAAGCGGTTAAGCTCTCCTTTGTTGATGGGGTTTTGTCATTAAAAATCCATTTTTACATCAGCGCGTTTTTCAAGCTCAGCTTCGAAGAACGGCTTTTTAGCCATACCGATTCGTGAGGCCACAATGCTGGTTGGAAACGATACAATTTTTGAGTTCAGCATCGAAACGTTTGAATTGTAAAGACGTCTTGCTGCTTGAATGTGTTCTTCCACATCAGCAATCGAATGCTGAAGATTGGTAAACACTTTTTCAGCTTTTAAATCAGGATATTGTTCAACAGCGACATTGATATCCGCTTGAACTTGATTTAATTTTTGCATAAACTCTTGTTTTTGCTCTAAAGTCAAATCATCTGGCATCCCTTTACGCCATTTCACCACGTTTTCAAAGGTTTTAGCTTCATGCTTTGTATAACCTTTAACAGTATCAACCATTTTTGACAATGTATCAAAACGCTTGGTTAACGCAACATCAATACCACTTTCAGCCTCAGAGACCTTAACCTCACCACGTCTTAAACCGTTCATGGTGCCAATATACCAAAACGCAATTAAGACAACCAGTACCACAATAATGATTAAAAGAATTTGCCAAGTTTCCATATTTATTCCTCCTTAAAAATATTTCTATTTAATTTTAAATCATCCACAATCTCATACAAACCTTCAACATCTTCTTTAAACGCTTCGACTAATTTTTCATCAATCTTTCTAAACGGCATGATGGCAAAGGTAGATTTATTATTATTAATAGCAAAGCGCATATGTTCATCGAAGAATGAGAACCCGATTTTACCTGGATGGTTTTTCTCAACCTTCATCAGTGCTTCCATAAAGTGCGGGGTCAAAACATAAAACGCTGTGTGTGAATCCGTCGCATAGGTGTTAAACTTTTTATTAAATGCCATGCTCTCTAAATCAACTTTTTGATACTTATAGCCATCACGCGGGCGATAGCGTTCTAGAACTTGTAATCGATGATCCAGTTTTTTCGGAAAATCAAACTGAAACACCCGACCTTTAAAAAATGTCACATATTTTGTTTTACGGTTCCCTTTGCTATCGGTATAAACTTGACGTTCTTGTAAATGAACATCACTAGATCTAAAATCTATACCATCTAGTCGACCCGATAAATAATCATAGGATTTAAATCGGTCCGCTCGCTTAATAAACCCACATGCATAAACCTCAGATTGAGATAACCCTTTTTTCGGTCGGTAAACGCCTTCTTCAATCATCGTAGAGAAATAATCTTTAAGATACATGCTTTTAAACTTTGAAATGGTGCGATTAAATAGCACAATGCCAACAATAATCCCAATAAACCCTGGGGCAGCCAACACCAAACCTAATGACATTATCCACGTTGTTTCACCTGATATAACCAGCAATACAATGCCTAAAATAAAAACGAGAATAGAGACAACCGTAATCCATTCAGATTTTTGTTTCTTTTCTTGAAAGTATGTTAATGTCTTTTCCACCGTTTACCTCCTTAAATTTTACAATTATTAACACCATTATAGCACTAAATAAAATAACGAGAAAGCTTTTTAAACTTTCTCGTTTATATTTTATACTACAACGATTTTTACACGGTCGCCTTCTTTTGATGTTATATCGACTAATTCTCCGATATGACCTTGATCTAACATCTCAATCAAAGCATCAACATCGACATTGTAATCTGCTAAATTAGACTTCCCACCAAATTTCCGGCCTAAACCAATGACACCTTTAGCGAAATTAACTGGTAGGTTAACTCTCACTTTATCACCATCTGATGAATCGATTAAAATTTTAATCTCTTTGCCTTTTGGTTTTGATTCTGCCATTGGTTCTACATCTTCAACACGCTCAACACTGTTTGATTGATCATCTTTTTTCTTAAATTTTTCCTTTAACTCTTCTAATGATACCTCATTGTTTGATAGCTTTTCTAGCCAAGATAAGACATCTTTTTCCATGGTTATCAACCTCTTCTTTTTTTATTTTTATGTTGTTGTTTCAAAAAATCATGATTGAATACATTGGCACAATAATACATGCGCTCAGCCATTTGATAATCAGACAAAATAATCACACCTTTACGACATATTGCCGATTGATATGAAGGCGTTTTACATCATCAACGATGAGTTTTTTACGCTTAATTTGATCGGCATAAGCTAAATATTGTAAATATGGTTCTTGCATAATTTATCATCCTTTCTATACAGATGATCATTGACAGTTTAAGTTCTTTTGTTAGCGTCTAATATTTTTTGTAATCTTTCACGTTGTTCCTCGTATTTATAGTAAATTGTTAATGTGTCCATCATCATAACCATTCCTTTCTTTATTGATTGTAGTAAAAATCGCTATAATTATTTATTTATTAAATATATACACTTATTATTCGATAATAGTTAATTTTATTAAGTTATTAAGTGATTTATTTAATTACAACCTCATAATACATGAATAAATTATGGTTGTCAACAATTATTTTAACTTTTTTATTAAAAAAATAAAAAAAGTGATTAATTTAATTAACCACTTTGATTTATTTAATTATATAATTGAATTTACTGTAATCTTTTTTCAAACCCACGGTATGTTACTAGCATCAACAGCGCGGCATACACGATGCCAATCACCATATACATCACATAAGATAAATTATGGTCATGTGATAAAAACCCAACATCGACCAATAATCCTTTAACAGGCCAAAAAATCGGTAACACGCCTAGTATATACTGTCTTGCATCTTGCATGACATCTAAAACTAAGATTGCTGGTAACACCGTCAACATCCCCGTTAACTTCATATAAGCAAATCCTTCAATTTTATTTTTAGCAATGCTGGCTAAAAACAAAGCAAACACCGGTGTAAACAAACCAGCCACCAATGCGTAAATAAAGATAGACCCGGCGTTAAAATGATCCCAAAGATTTTGACCATGAATGGTATATGCATCACCACTTAAGTGTTTAACACCAAACAATGTGAAAAACGAAGCATTGACGCTCAGTAGATAAGCATACATTGTTTTGAAGATAACATATCCTTTTAGAGATAAAGGCGTCACACGAATCGTATCAAGCGTGTTTTCATCCTTATGATCAAGCAAATTAAACCCTAACATTGCTGCGGTTACAAAAGGTGCAATGGATGAAAAGATAATGATGACTACCAAGACTGCTGTTTCTTGTCCTTCGGCTTGTTCACCATAAGTATCAATCAACGTTGGAATGATAAATGAACCAATGGCAATCATTAATAATGGGTAAAGCAACATGATTAGCGCCATCTTATCCCGTAAAATATTCTTAAACTCATATTTCAATAATTTCAAGTATTTTCTCATAGCTTTAATCCTCTATCGCTTTCTTAAAATAATTAGGAAAGACAATCCACTTAGCAAATACTAACGTTATCACAATGAGATAGACGATTGAAACCACAATCATCCATCCATTCACTGGTTCCCCAAACGCAAGCTCAACCAACAACATCGAGGCATGGGTTGGTGAAATGATTAGGATATATGACCAAGTCGTACTTAAAATATCTAACGCATAAAAAATACTAGGAAACGCAAATACAATCATATATAGCATGATGCTAGCCAGCAAACTTGGAAAATCTTTTAATAAGACCGCAAACACAAAACCAAGCATCGCATGCATAAACGAAATCAAGACGGTAAATGCGATAAGGTAATGAAACTGAATCCCAACATCAAAGAAGAAATAACCTAATAACCCTAAAATAAGCGCAGATTGCAAGGCAATAATCACAGCGGTGATTAACTTAGAATAAATAATATGTGAAAACTTAGTTGGGGTAATCAGTAGCGTTTTAAGTGTGTTTTCTTGTCTTTCATAAAACAAACCTGATCCTATTAATAATACCGTCATCAACGACACATCCATAAAGACAAACAGTGGTAAAAACATACCTGCATCATCAGGACCAATTAAAAACAAAGTCGCGACCCAAAGCAAACTTACACCAATGCCAGCTTGCATGATTTTATATTTTGATAAACGTTGAAACTCTCCCTTTAACAACGTGCCAAAATTATTCATGAATGGATTCTCCAGTCACTTTAATAAAGATGTCATCAAGTGAGGTTTCCCCTGAATGCATGGTTTCAATATCATGGTTTTTTAATATGGACATAAACGTATCATTATTAGATAAGCCATCTAAATCAAACGTATTTTGTTTGGTTTTGCCGTTTAAAGCATATTCAACATCTAAAATACGTTTGCCATATTTAATTTTTAACTCTCTAGGTGTGGCAATTTCCTTAATGCGGCCCCCACTGATAAAAGCGATGTTGTCACAAAGTTCTTCAACATCATTCATTAAATGTGTGGTTAAAATAACAGTCCCACCTTGTTCTTTAAACGCTCGAATCATATCCTTAATGATGCGCGCATTTTTTGGATCAAGGCCATTGGTTACCTCATCTAAAAATAAGACTTTCGGATCATTTAATAAAGCCCGGACAAAATTAAGGCGCATTTTCATCCCCTTAGAGTAACTGCCAACCATTTTATCTTTATCTTCATAAAGACCAACTCTTTTTAGTAACGGCGCTACATCGACTTGTTTGCGGTATAAGCGACTAAAAAATGCCATGTTTTCCTCACCAGTCAATTTTGAAAAATGAACAGGCAATTCAAAACCAACACCAATATCTTCATAAAAGGTGTTGTCATATGCACTTAAATCTTTTCCTAAATACGTGATGGTCCCACCATAACCTTTAAGCAATCTAGTTAAGATTTTTTGTGTGGTTGATTTGCCTGCTCCACTCGGCCCTAACAAACCAAAAATCTCACCCTTCTTTACTTTAAAGGAAAGACCATCAACCGCTTTAACTTGGCTTTTACCATAAGTAAACATTAAGTCCTTAACTTCGATGATAACCTCAGACATATTAAGAACCCTCTTTCTTAACGCCATATTTTATAATATCAATCATACACGTTGTTAAGTCTAAAATTTCTCGATCGGTGCCGCCTTCATAAATTAAGTGATACAACTCTTTGACATTAAAAGCATACAGTAATTTAGCCAAAACATCGACATTAACACCCGCTTTTAAGTATCCGTTTTCAACATCTTGCGTTAATAAATCACGGTAAATATCTAGTTTTTTTTCTTCCATATGTTGACGCATATCATTTACAGTTTCATCGTGTGTCTGATACAACTGAAACCCAAGTTGATACACATCCAAATGTTGCCTAGCAAAATCTAAAGATGCTTGGACGAAATCTTTATATAAATCAATAAATGCTTCACCCGCTAAATCTTCATAAAGCGGTTTAATAAATGTCATTTCTTCTTGTTGCTTACTTTCAAGTAAATAAGAAAACAAATCAAACTTATTGTCAAAATATTGATAAAAACTACCACGTGGGATTTGACAAGCTTTCACAATATCACTAACCGTGGTTTTATCATAACCTAGATCATTGATGAGTTTAATGGCCACATTTTCAATGTTTTTCTTCTTGTTTTTAGGTAAATTATAAAAGGTTTGTGTCGGCATAAAATACCCCCAAATTACACATTTTATAGACACTTTTATTATGACATAAGTGTCATAACACCGCAAGAAAAAAGACATCACAAGGATGCCTTTAATTCAATGATAACGTCTCTAATTTCTGCAGCTTTCTCGAAATCAAGATCTCGAGCTGCTTTTTTCATGTCTTTTTCTAAATCATCAACCATAGCTTTTTTCTCAGCTTTATTTAACTCTGATAATTTTTTAGCTTCAACTTCGTCACTGGCTTCAAGTTTGATTCGAATTGAATCTCTAACTTTTTTCTTAATCGTTGTTGGGGTAATTCCGTAGGTCTCATTGTGTTTCATCTGAATCTCACGACGTCGATTGGTTTCATCAATCGCATACTGCATCGCTTGCGAGATTTTATCAGCGTATAACTTTACATGTCCGTTTACATTTCTTGCGGCGCGACCAATGGTTTGAATCAAAGAGCGCTCACTACGCAAGAACCCTTGTTTATCTGCGTCTAAAATCGCAATAAAGGAAACTTCTGGCAAATCTAGGCCTTCTCTTAATAAGTTAATACCCACCAACACATCATACACGCCTAATCTTAAATCACGAATGATTTCGATTCGCTCTAATGAGTCAATTTCCGAGTGTAAATAAGCCACTTTCATCCCGATTTCTTTTAAATAACTGGTTAAATCTTCACTCATTTTTATCGTTAATGTGGTAATTAAAGTTCGTTCGTTTTGTTTAATTCTAGCTTCAACTTCTTTGACAATATCATCAATTTGACCTTCTTTTGGTACCACTTCAACCACAGGGTCGAGCAACCCAGTTGGTCTAATGATTTGTTCAATGATATGGTCTGAACGCGCCATTTCTGCATCCCCTGGTGTGGCAGAAACATAAACCACTTGATGAATCTTATCATAAAACTCATCAAAATCAAGCGGCCTGTTATCTAGCGCACTAGGCAGTCTAAACCCGTAATCAACCAACGTTTGTTTACGGGCTCTATCGCCGTTATACATCCCTCTAACTTGCGGTAAAGTCACGTGCGATTCATCGACAATCAACAAATAATCATCACCGAAGAAATCCATTAGAGTAGACGGCGTTTCGCCAGCGTTTCTTAAAGATAAATGTCTAGAATAGTTTTCAACACCTTTACAGGTGCCTATTTCTTTTAACATCTCAATGTCATAATTGGTTCTTTGTTTAATTCTTTCTGCCTCAACCAACATGCCTTCTTGTTGGAAGTACGCCAATCGATCAGCTAATTCAGCTTCAATTCGTTTGATCCCTTCTTCTAGCTTATCTTTGTTGGTCACAAACTGCGTGGCAGGAAACAAGGTAAATACTTTATACTCTTCTAGTACCTCTCCTGTCACCACATCAAATGACCGAATTCTTTCAATTTCATCATCAAAAAATTCAATGCGAATGCCTGTGCTTTTTTGATATGTCGGTAATACTTCAATGATATCGCCTTTAACACGATAAGTCCCTCGTTTAAAATCGGTATCATTACGCTCAAACAACATATTTACAAACTTCTCAAGCAAAGCATCACGCTCAATAATATCGCCTGTTCTAAAAGTTAAGGTAGCATCTTTATAATCTTCAGGATCCCCTATTCCGTATATGCACGACACACTAGCGACCACAATCACATCATCGCGTTCTAATAACGAAGCGGTCGCACTATGTCTTAACTCATCAATTTCATCGTTGATGGCCGAATCTTTTTCAATGTACAAATCACGACTAGGAACATAGGCTTCTGGTTGATAGTAATCATAATATGAGATGAAATACTCAACTCTATTTTCAGGAAAAAACTCCTTAAATTCTGAGTACAATTGACCAGCTAAGGTTTTATTATGAGCAAGCACTAAAATCGGTTTATTTAAGTCTTTAATGGCATTACTCATCGTAAAGGTTTTGCCCGTCCCCGTTGCACCCAAAAGCACTTGTTCTTTCACACCATCTTTGATGTTTTGAACAAGGTCTTTAATGGCTTTAACTTGATCGCCTTTAGGTTGATAGTCTGTTTTTAACTGATATGCCATGAAATCACCTCATGCACTCTATTGTATCATATATTGTAAAGCTGTGATAAACTTAACATGGATGTGATATGATGAACCCACTTATTGTTGCGGTGAACGCAAAATACATTCACCCAAACAACACATTAACCTTACTTAAAGCCAACAGTGCTTACACGGTGGATACAATTGCCTTCACCATCAAAGATGATTCAAGCAGCATCATCAACCATATTATAACAACAAACCCGTTATTTGTTGGTTTTTCATGTTACATATGGAACATAGAAAAACTAAAACCAATCATTCGTCGATTAAAAGAAGCCACCAATATTCCCATCGTGCTTGGTGGTCCCGAGGTCTCTTATGATGCAAAGTATTTTATTGAAACCTTATCTGTTGATCTGATTGTTAAGGGCGAAGGCGAACATATCATTGATGCTGTTATCGAGCATTATAAATTCGGCAAAACACTTGCTAATACCCCTTCAATTACCACCCCTAAGATCGACAACCCCATACAAGAAATTAAAAGCCTCACCACCTTGAAAACCGCACAATCTAAACCGTTAAAAGATGCCACACATAAAGTTCACTACATCGAAAGCTCAAGAGGATGCCCGTATCAGTGCTCATATTGTTTATCATCACTAGAAAAACGCGTGCGTTTCTTTTCAGAAGAACAAGTACAAAATGACATCTTGTCTTGCATTAAGCAAGGTGCAAAAACGATAAAATTTTTGGATAGAACCTTTAACGCCAACCCAAAAGCAAAAGCACTCATTGATTTCATCATCAAACACCATCAACCAGGCATGTCCTTTCAATTTGAGATTACAGGCGATACAATGGATCAAAGCCTCGTTGAACATATCCACCAACACGCACCTAAACATTTATTTAGATTTGAAATCGGCATTCAATCTACTTATGACAAAACCAATCTCGCAGTTGACAGAAACCAAAACAACCAAAAACTCATTCAAATGCTAAACACCATCATCAGCGCTGACATCATTGATTGTCATTTAGACTTAATTGCCGGCTTACCTTATGAAGCTTTAAATCGTTTTAAACAAACATTCAACGAGATTTATGAGCTCAAAGCTAAAGAACTTCAATTAGGCTTTTTAAAAATGCTTAGAGGGACTAAAATCAGACGTCAAGCTGAATATTATGATTATCGCTATCATGAAGAAGCGCCCTATGAAATCATAGATAATCATGTTTTAACAAAACAAGACATTACCACCATCAAACAAGTAGAAACCATGCTTAACATGTTCCATAATAAAAACTACTTTAACACAAACTTACAGCCAATCATCAAACAAATCACAACTGATTATTTTTCGTTTTTCTTAGAACTGTATGCTTATCATACTAAGCACTACCCCTTAAAACATTATCAAGTCAATGACATCTTCGCCTCATTTTATCACTTTCTCAAAATAAAAGACGCATCCGATAGTCTATTAGATGACATTAAATATCTGTATTTAAAGCGGGCCAACATCAAACCCCCTTGTTTCTTCAATCGCATCAACGACAAAACCAAAAAACAAACAATTCTTAATGCCCTGCACCAACAAACAGGCATCTCGCTTAACGCTTTATACAAACACTCCATTCTTACCCCCTATAAAAACCGCACCCTAATCGCTTATTACCAACACCATCAAGTCACCATGTTTACCTTATAAAAAAACATCGTTTGTTCACCTTTTGTGAATAAACGATGTTTTTTCTTATTCTTGTTTTTTACTTAATTCTGCTTCAAACATTCTTTTAATCGCCTCATCAGGCATAAATGGTAACAACGCATCCATATCAACGTCTTTTAACGTTCCATCGATAACCTTATCGGCCACACCATTTAATGTCTCATCATCCATGAATGGCAACATTCCAACAATCGATACATTAATCTTTCCCTCAATATGTGCTTTGATTAACGCATTTAAATTGTCTTTAGATAAAAAGGGATATAAAGCAACACACTCCTTACTACCAATCTCAACGTCTTTTGAAATCACACGTTCAACTAACTCATCTTTACTTGCTTGATCCAGAAATGGCATCATTTTGACTAACTTCATTGTTTTCACTCCTCATATAATATCTTTTTTTCAATCTGTGTTAACGATGATTCTAAAGCTTTTAAAGATGATGGAAACCCATGGTCAATGTGATGGTGGATAATCATCCTTCTTTCAGAAACATTCAACACCGTTTTTAGGGCGTTTAAATCTAGGTTAACTCGTTCATTAAGCAACCTCATAATGAGTTGATAACGCTCAGCCTGCGTTAAATAAGGGAATAAAGCGTGCAAAGCAATCTTTAATTCACCTTTGATCACTTTGTCGATAACAACCTGTGTATCATGGTGTGATAATAAGGCATCGATGTTATCATCTTTAAGTGGTTCATTCAAGCAAAGCAACCAATCAAGACGCTTTTCATATAGCTGACTTAGTTTTATCAATGTATCAATCGAAGGGAGGGTTTCACCTCTTTCCCACCGAGAAATCGCTTGATGAGAGACATAAAGCATATCTCCAAGTTTAGCTTGTGATAAGTTTGTTTGTTTTCGCAGTGTTAATAATCGTTTTCCAATGTGACGCAAATCAAGCACATCAATCACCACCTATATTTATATTATACGCGATTAAGCTTAAGATAAAAGCAACCCTTAATTGCAAAAAAATCACAGCTCAAAATGAACTGTGATTATTTAATGAAATTAATATTTAATCTAACATACTTA
>PWKX01000010.1 GCA_003559585.1 Mollicutes bacterium
CCCCTTACCATACACCTTTAAAAGCGGTGAGTGATGAGCTTGCTAAAGATTATGACCACGTTGCTTTATTGGTACTTGATGGTTATGGGCATAACCTATATGATTTGCACGAACAAGAAAGCTCGTTTTTAAAAAACCATACCATTCGAACCATTACCTCTGTGTACCCTTCTACCACCACCGCTGCTACCACGGCACTATTAACTGGGTTAACGCCGTATGAAAGTGGTTATTTTGGTTGGTTCCAGTATTTAAAAGATGAAGATGTGCATTATACAATTTTTATGCAAACTGATTATTATGATAAACAAAAGAAAATCAATCCAGCGATTCACAAACGGTTTGAACGTGATGATTTGTTCGGACGGATTGAACGAGAAACTGGGTTAAAAACCAAAACGATTTTCCCTAAAAAAGTCGACCATGTCAATGGCTATGATACATTGAATGATGGGTTAAAAACATTAAGCTCATTTCAAAAACAACACACCAAAACATTGAGTTATGTTTACTCAGTTGAGCCTGATTTAACACAACACTTACATGGCACGCATTCTAGCGAAGTAAAACACGTTTTAAAAAGCATCAACGATACATTAGAAGCTTACCAAAAAACCTTACCAAAAAACACGCTGTTAATCGTGACAGCTGATCACGGTTTAACCAATGTTAAACCAATCAACTTGTTTGATTATCATGATATCACCGCCACCTTTGAAACGTTACCCGCTAATGAACCAAGAATGACAAACTTCTTTATTAAACCGCATATGAGAGAACATTTTATACGGTTTTTTGAAGAACACTTTAATGATTTTTTCGATTTATATACTAAAGATGAGTTTTTAATGAAAAAATTACTAGGTCACGGTGAGAAAAGTCCACTGATTGATAACTGTATCGGTGATTTTATTGCGGTGGCTAAAGACCAATACTTTTTTAAATTAAGCGACGATAAAGAGCATAAAGCCCATCATGCTGGTGGGACTGATGATGAAATGATCGTACCGCTTATTTTTATCAGCAAGGATGATTAAACATGAATTTATTTGGACGCAATATTAACATCCCATATTATAAATCAAACCCAGTGAGCATGACCCTCATCGTCATCATCACTGGGGCTTTCTTGTTTTCGCAAATCCATGGGATGAGTACTTATCAAGATTATTATGATCTCGGCGCTTTAAACGGGCTTTGGGTCGTTGAATTCGGAGAATGGTGGCGATTGTTTACCGTGATGTTATTACACGGGGGCATCATGCATTTTGCCTTTAATACATTTTTTGGTATTTTCGTCCTTGGTGGCGCTTTAGAACGCATCATCGGCAGTGGTAAATATTTATTCGTTATTTTTATCGGAGGCTTATTGGCTTCATTAGCTGTGGTTGCTTGGGATGTTGCTACTGAGAGTTTGGTCCCTACAGTTGGAGCCAGTGGTGCTATTTTTGCAGTTATGGGCTTTTTACTGTATTTAGTTGTCAATTATGCACAGTTTTTCAACCCACAAGACGCCTCAAGCATTAAAGGGCTGGTTGCCATTAACGTAATCTTTACTTTCTTTGGTGGCAACATTTCAATCCCAGGTCATATTGGTGGGTTAATCGCAGGGTATTTACTGGCACTATTGTTTGATAAACTGAAGATGCTCTTTAGATTTCAAAGCGCGGGTTATCAAAACCCCTATGAACCAAGCTACAACGATCCACCACCGATTGAAGATGTCGATCTTGTCGAGGATGATGACGATGAGGACCCCTTTGCTAAATACGATGACTATTATTCTTAAAAGAGCTTAAAAAGGCTCTTTTTTTTATCTAAACTGTGTATAATAGGGGTAAAGACAACCAATAAAAGGACGTGATAGTATGGAAACCACCATCTTTATTCTAGTGATTGTGATTTATTTATTGATGCGCACTTTATCTTATGTGATGGATTACTTAGAATACAAGGCCAAAAACAAACCGATCCCAGATAATGTGCAAGATGTTTATACTGAACAAACGTATCAAACTTATTTAAATTATTCTAAAGCTTACACAAAAATCAATTTAATCGAAGGCGTGCCTCTTTTTATCATAACTTTGCTATTACTAATATTTAATGGGTTTGGTTGGTTAGCCAACCAAAGCCATGATTGGTTTAATTCGCCCTATTTAAGTACTCTAAGTTTTTTAGGGATATTGTTTTTGTTTAGTCTTTTGTGGCACTTACCGTTTAAAATCTATAAAACCTTCGTCATTGAACAAACATATGGGTTCAACAAAACAACCAAGCAAACGTTCATCAAAGACCGCATCATTGGGTTAATTTTAACCATTGTATTAGGTGGTGGCATCATTGTGTTACTAGAGTTCTTATTCATACGCTTTGATAGCTTATTCTTAGTCGTTGCGTTTGTGGCGGTAATGGTCATTTTCCTCATCATTAATATGGGTTATGTAAAAGTTCTTTTACCACTTTTTAATACGTTAACCCCTTTAGAAGATGGCGAACTCAAACAAAAAATTGAAGCGCTGGCAAACAAACATGACTATACCGTTCAAAACATCCATGTGATGGATGCATCTAAACGCTCTACAAAGCTAAACGCCTTTTTCTCAGGGTTTGGTAAATTTAAAAATGTCGTGTTGTTTGATACTTTAATCGATAAAATGGACGAAGACGCTGTGGTTGCTGTTTTAGCTCATGAAATCGGACATGCCAAGCATAAAGACATCATAAAAAATGTGGTGATGAGTGCGGTTCAATTATTTATCATCTTAGCGCTACTTTATATTGTCTTAACTCAAGATGTGTTCACCAATGCATTTGACGTTGAGCCCATCCATTTTGGGTTTTTGATTTTTATGTTTTCCTTGTTGTTTGAACCACTCTCACTACTAACAAGCACTGTGTCTAATTTACTGTCTAGAAAGGCCGAGTACAAGGCTGATCATTTTGCGAAGCAAAACGTAAGTGATGAGGCGATGGTAAGAGCTCTAAAGATATTAGCAAAAGAAAATTTCGCAACCTTAACGCCGCATCCACTGACCGTCTTTATCA
>PWKX01000053.1 GCA_003559585.1 Mollicutes bacterium
AGCGACCCGGCCGGATAGGGGGACATCCTGCACCGGGCCCCTCACAATCCTCTCTACCTATATTATAAATCATTCGTTGCATTTATTCACGCCTCCCGAATTCGGTGTAATGTGTTGCACCTGCACCCGGGAAATCTCGGTGAATGCTGATTGCCAGACGGAAATAAATCATCTTCCTTTATCCACCCATAATCTTGATTTTCTGCGCAACCGTCGCTCACAACATCGTCCTCAGATGTTTGCCAGTATTTTTCCACAATAAACCCTTCGTGCATCATTTCCTGCGCCATCTGGTGATGGCCTTCTTCGTATGCGTCCCGGTATTCTGTCACTGTTACCAAATGCGCCCTCGATTTTATATGTTTCTGAGGTTTTCCCGCTTGAAACTCGTGAAACCTGTTGCGGATAGCCCTTTCCATAGCTGTATGGCTAACTCCTTCTCGGAATCCCCTTGTAATCATTTCATTCAGCGTTTTTCGAGTACTCTCATTTATCGCCGTCACCTTAGCCGCCGCAACTTTTGTAGCGTATTTGTCCGCCCGCTGATTGACCAAATTAAAAGCCATGTCCACTTTTCCTGACGCTACCGTCGCTTTGAAATTGTTGGCTCTTCTCTGCGCCCCTTTTAACACGCCTTTTTCGTGAGCATCCTTTAAGGCGCCTTCAAATCGTTCCGCCGTTTCTCGTTCTGCAGCGGAGAATATAAGATCCACCTCCCCCGGTGATATGCTCTCTGCAAATCTATTCCTGAACGCCCGCAGGCTCGCAATCACAAGAGTGCCTTGCGCTATGAATATTTTTCCTATTTCTGATTGAGTGCGAATCATAGAGGATCGCATATCATCCTCCATCTGATCTTCTCGAATAAGGAAAAGAACATACTCAAGCATTATTTTTTGCCTTATATTTGCTTATAGCTTCTTCTATTTTTTTTAACCGCTCATCGGCAACACTGCGATTATCACCATACAGAATATCGAGAGCTTTTTCAACATCATCGATGCCGAGAGATTTCAATATCATCTCTGTCCGGTATATCGGGTCAGGGATAATGTCAGATGCCGGTCTACCACCTAGAGTGATTGCGTTGACTGTAGCGTCCACGAGGTCCTTCGTTTTATGTTCGAGAATTGGTGGGAAATTGACATCTATATCGTCTACATTTTTCACCCCGCGATATTGAGCAACGATTTTAAGAATGTTTTCAAGCGCCGACTTCCATATGTTTTGCCTCAATGTGAATTTTAGCTCGGTCGGACGCTCGAGACTCGTTGCAGTTGCCAAATTTGATTTAGATGGGTCTCCGAGCAAATGTTCGGATATTCCAGTCCCCGCGCATACCATCAATAGCAATGCTCGCCCCTGCTCTGAGTTTAAGGCCGCACCCCCTATTTTAATAGGGTCAAGGTCCCCATCCCCGTAAGCCCCAGCAGCGCCACCCGCAACCTGGCTTCTTAATTCGTTCAGCTTTGAAGCCATGCTTTTTACCTTAGTCGCGTCTTTCCCTTTTATTTTCCACGCAAACGTTGTTAGGGATTCGACGAATGAGGCCCAATCTTCAAGAAAATTTTTGTATGCTTTTGCCCAGTTGATTGCAGATGTAAATCCAGGAATCCCAAATTTTGCGTTTTTCGCCTTGTTGATATGCATATGATAGACCAATATCCCCCGCTCTACAGGTAGTGCGTCTATCCCGTCATACGCCCAATCCTGATAATATTTCGTCTCTGTCTTCCCCGCTGAACGTTGGCCATTGCGATATACGATCGGTGTATATATCCTCTTATATGCTACCACCCTCCCGGCATCATCCGGGTCGGTGATTATATCAGTTATTTGTTCCGGTGGTATAATTCTGATTTGAGGGGGCCTAGTACCCGGAGTATTTATAGTCGCAACAAAAAGGTTCCCTTGAAATTCGAGCTCCTCATCTCGCAATACCAGAGCGGGCAATCCTGTGAGCTGAGACTGATTGTGCCTGTCATTCCAAAATTCGTTTAATATATTTCTAGTTCTATCGTTTTCTGAGGTAAACTGCATTTCACGGCCGAAAACATATGAGGCCTGGACATTGGCCGCCCTGTTTATCAGAGGGTTCCAAATCCACATATAATATCCGGTTCGCATCAATAATCTGATTGTATCCTCAGTTAGGCCCTCCGAATCATGGGCCGATAAACGCTGATAACCCATCTCCTGCATTGCGGATAACTGGTCTAGATTTTCTCGCAACATCCCCACTGTAGATTTTAGAGCCTTGTATTCTCGATATAATTCTATTGGATTCTTCATTTTCTCATCTCCTCAATATGGCGATATTGTCTTTCGCCTCCCGGTTATTAATATTTTAGGCTTTTCTTCCTGTTTTTTCTCACCGACCGCATTGAATAATGGGTGAACATTCCGATGAAATGAATATATTCCCATCCTGCCAGCATCCATGCCGTGATCATCAAATTTTGCCGGCTCATCGAGAGTTTCTCCTTTTCTGTTTTTTGCGAACGAATATGTGGATATCTCCTTTTTAAGGTTGCCTGATCTTGGAGTTATATATAGCTGAAAATGCTTGATCAGGTTAATCCCAGACATAACGCTACCCTGGCACTTGTCGGCTGGCCATACATTGAACCCGGACTTTTCAAACTGGTCAATCCTCTCAGGATCATGGTCTCCAAACCAAAATTCTTTTTCAGCTCCTTCAATTTCATCCAGTTTCAACTGCTCTTTTATCAGGTCAATAAAATCGGCATTTGCCAGCCCGGACTGATAGGCTATTTCATCCCACCAAACAGCGCCATCCTTCACAACAATCCTCACGCACGCGCTCGGGTTTGTATATCCGAAATCAAGTCCGAAAAACTGATAATCCCAGGAGTCCGGCAATGCTCGTTGTCGCCAGTTGGGATGAACCAAATCCTCCAGCTGACCCCATAGCCCAAGGCCGACCACTCGCCACGTTGAAGGACTCGTTTTTTTATATCTTTCCAGAGTTTTGACATAGTTTTCATCAACGTGGACATTATCTTTATATGTC
>PWKX01000188.1 GCA_003559585.1 Mollicutes bacterium
CTTGTTTTTGATGTGGCTTTTTAACCACCAACGGATGCAGTTCCCGACCGGTTTTCAAATACTGAGCTATGGCACCAACAACACCAACCAACGTGCCTTGTTTAATATAGCCAAACAACACATTTGTGCTCACATCACACAGTTCATTAAAAGCTTTATCAAGCGTTTGATAGTTCATTGGCCATGTGTTTTTTAATAATTCAGCCGCTGCATTTAACCAAACACGATCGGTTTTTTGTATGCGTATAATCATTCAACATCCCTGCCTTTATCCGCGTTGTCTTAAAAAAACCAACACTTGATCTAACGCTTGTTTGCGATGAGAAATACGCGTTTTAACTGAAGGTGGTAAACTTGCTAATGTTTTATGATAACCAACAGGAATAAACAATGGGTCATACCCAAAACCATGTTCGCCTTCTAAGACGGTATGAATGTACCCTGAGAGTTCGCCTTCAAACACATATTCCTTATCATCTTGATCGATGATGACAATCACGGTTTTAAACTGAGCAAAACGGTTATTCTTATCAGCCATGTTTGTTAATAATTTTTGATTATTCGCATCATCATCACCATGTTTAGCATACCGACTAGAATAAACACCAGGTTTGCCTCCTAAGGCTTCAACCATTAAACCAGAATCATCAGCAAGCACCATAAAATTGGTCACATTTTTCAGTGCCCGTGCTTTGATCAATGCATTTTCCAATAACGTGGTCCCTGTTTCATCAACTGGGGGCACATCAAAATCAGCCATGCTATAAACCTCAAAACCAGCATGGGCTAAATGGGGTCTGATCTCTTCAATTTTACCTTGATTCTCTGAAGCAATCACAATTTTTTTCAATGATTTCCCTCCAATAAAAAAAGCCTTTATTCATACTGAAAAAGGCTATTTTTCACACCAAGTTGTAAACTTGTTTAAGTCTGTATTTTTACCAACCAACAACAAATGGTCATTGGTTTCAAAGCTTTGATCAGGGGTTGGAATGATGATGTCTTCAGCCCGTTTGATGGCCACTAAGTTGATTTTGAATTTTTCTCTAAAGTCTAAATTCGCCACCGTTGAGTTGATGATTTTTTTGGTTGCTTCTAACTCAATGAAACTATATTCTTCACTCAAGTCATAAAATTCAAGCACCGATTTAGACACAATTCGATGCGCTAAGCGCATGCCTGTAATCCGTTCAGGTTGAATGGTTTCATCAGCGCCTAAACGTTTCACCACTTTTTCGTGATAATCATTTTGAACTTTGACGGTAACTTTCTTCACCCCAAGTTCTTTTAAAATCAGTGTGGTTAAGATGCTGTCTTCAATGTCTTTACCTATCGAGACGATCACGTGGTCAATGCTTTGAATACCGACTTCTTTTAAGGCACTTTCATCCGATGTATTTAACACAACCGCATGGGTTGCAATCTTACTGATTTTATCAATGCGTTCTTTATCTCGATCGATGACGAGAACTTCGTGGTTACTTTTAATCAGCTCTTCAACGACCGCTAAACCGAACCGGCCGATACCGATGACTGCAAATGTTTTTTTCGCCATATTATCACCTTTATTTTTGTTAGATTTGTTGGTATTATATTATCATAATTAAACGGGTTGTCAATTAAATCTTTTAATGGCTAAAACTCGTGATATAATAGTTCTTGAGGTGATGACATTGACAAATCAAAACGAACAGCACCGACCATTAAATGCGAAACTAATCATCAGTTATATATTAGGGTATTTAGCACTCATTGTGTTCATGCTAATCTCAGCGGTGATTTCACCCGTTGATCCAGATGATACAGCTGCATTAATGGCTCGCGCCATTCCTGTGACACTGATCTGGTATTTTTTTATGACGGTGTTTTTATCGTATATTGCTAGACGATATTTATTCATCAATCAATGGCAGTATTTTATCAGTAACCGCACACGGTCACTCATATTTATTGTCCTTGGTGGCCTAGGGTTATTCTTAACGGTAATCATCGTTCAATCGATTTTAATCTTTGGCTTAGGCATTGAAGTTGACCCTGAAAACCAAGCCCAACTGGAAAACATGATGACAAGTTCTGTGGCTGGTGCGATTAGCGTCTTTGTTTTTGCAGTCGTGTTTGCCCCGGTTGTTGAGGAACTCGTCTTTCGAAAAGGATTGTTCGGCATCATTCAAAAACGCGCGGGATTATGGGCAGCGATCATTGGTAACAGCTTTATCTTTGGATTAATTCACGTGGTGGAAGACGTTATTGAAGATTTGAGTCTTTGGGTTAACATTTTCCCATACATGGCCCCAGGGCTTGTGTTATCTTATGTCTATTACCGCTCAGGCAAAATCATTTGGATTCCAATCATCATCCATATGTTATACAACGCTTATGGTATCATCGTCACATTAATCGCCTATCATATCGGCATATAGCTTGAGTCTTTACTCAAGCTTTTTTTATGGTTTAAACGTGTGATAATCTTCAATCTTTAACCACTTCACATACCAAAGAGCATCGTGGTTAAACGCGTCGATATCCTCTGTGTTAGAAATCCGCTTTAGCAGTAATCTTAAGAGTAATTTATCTTGCAACAACAACACATAAAACAAAGGCTTGTTGCCAAAATAATCTTTGGTTTCACAGTGAAGCCCCATTTTAATCATCGCCTCAGCCTGATCAAAATTGGCGTTTCTGAGTGCACGGTGTAACGGCAATGATTTCATGGCGTGTTGGATTTTAGGGTTGTTTAAAAACCGTTCAAACTTTGTTTTAATATGGCCTTGGTATGTCGCTAAATCGTAAGGACTTTGATTAAACTTATCTTTCTTAAAGGGATCAACCCCAAAAGCCAACCAAGTATCAAGCATCGTCTCATCGGCATTTTTAATCCCGAGATGAAGCGGACTTTGTTGGTATTGATTGAGTATATAGGGACTGAGTTTATGTTCAATGATTGTATCTAGCATATCGTTTAAACCATACCGTGCCACTTCATGGTGCAACGTTTCACCAGCGTGGTTTA
>PWKX01000095.1 GCA_003559585.1 Mollicutes bacterium
CCTGATACGCAGGCTAGCAATAAAGGGCGGGCATTTGGGTATGTTTCTCGCTATGCGCATGGGCGTGATTACCATTTAGAGTTTGAATCAAGATTAAAAGCTGTTCAAACTGCGTTAAACACCCACCGCATCAAATCGACCTATCAAGTAGACAAAGGGTTCATCGATGAACGCTTTGCGGCATTATTAGCTGGTCTAGGGTATTTGGGGCATAACCAGTTTTTAATTCATCCGACTTATGGCACGCATTTATATTTAGGCATTCTATTGCTTGATGCGCCCTTATCAACCAGCCCATATCATAAAGATGATTGTGGTGATTGCACACGTTGTATTCAGGCGTGTCCTACAGATGCTTTAAGTCAAACAACATACCATGTTTCACGGTGTTTATCATATTTATCACAAGCGAAAGCCGATATTGATTTGGCTTATTTGAAAAAGTTCAATTATTTGTTTGGCTGTGATATTTGTCAAGATGTGTGTCCTAAAAACGATGCCATTAACCCAGTTAAGCGGGCTGTTTTTGAAAGTGATGACGCTGCGCAAATACATTTAGAAACATTGCTTAAGATGTCTAATAAAGCCATCATGAAAACGTATAAAAACTATGCCTTTACATGGCGTGGTGCGACGGTGTTAAAACGCAATGCCTTGGCGCTGTTGATGAACCGTAACATGCAAACACACTTACCGCTAGTTGAGATGGTTGCTAAAACCTATCAACACGTACCGTGGTTTTCTTTAAACGCAGAAAAAATTGTGACTGAAATGAGGAAAAAAGCATGAATCATATTGTTTTATATGAACCTGAGATCCCACAAAATGCAGGCAATATCATTAGAACCGCGATTGCCAACCAAATGACGGTTCATTTTATTAGACCCTTAGGGTTCCATTTAAAGGGCAAAGATGTGATTAGAAGTGCGGTCAATTATTTAGACCAACTTGATTATTATATCCATGATACGTTTGATGATTTTTTAAAAACGGTTGACGGAGAGATGTTTTTCATTACCCGTTACGGGGATAAAAGACCCGATCAAATCGCTGTGGGTGATGATGGTAAACATTATTATTTCATCTTTGGTAGTGAATCAAGTGGCATCCCTAAACAGATTTTAAGCCAACACTTAGAACGTTGCATTAGAATTCCCATGCATCCAACGATGCGTAGTTTGAATTTAAGTAACAGTGTGGCGATTGTGGCTTATGAAGTGATGCGCCAACAAAACTTTAAAAACCTCAGCGATGTCGAACCAGACAATCAAAAAGGGAAAGACTACTTAAAGCAACCATAAGTATGTTATAATACCGAAGGGATGTGATTATGATGAAACAACCCGGTGAAAAAATCGTGGTTCAAAGCTATAAACATGATGAAACGCTGCATAGGATTTGGGCCAATGCGCATGTTGTCAAACACACACCTTCAGTGATGATTGTGGCCAATAAACGCACAAAAGTCATTGAATCAAACGGACGGTTTTGGTTTACCAAAGAACCATCGGTGACATGGTTTTTCAAAGACCAATGGTTTAACATCATCGGTATTTTAAGACCAACAGGTATTTTTTATTATTGTAATATTGCCTCACCGTTTGTTTTAGATGAAGAAGCGTTAAAATACATTGATTATGATTTAGATGTGAAGGTAAGACCTGATCATAGTTATAAGGTGTTAGACCGTGGTGAATACAACAAACACAAACAAAAAATGGCATATTCTAAACCACTAAAAGCCATACTTGAGCGTGAACTGCAAACGATTAAATCGTGGATTGAACATAAAGAAGGACCATTTGATCATGATTATGTGCTGAGTCTTTATGATGTCTTTAAAAGTTTAACTCAGCAAAACACTTCTAAATAACAGGAGTGTTTTTTTTATCACACGCTGTTATTTATAAAATATATGATTTAGTTTGACTTATCGATCGATCGTTTTTATACTGTTGACGCATGAGAAAAATAACAAGAGGAGAATCACAATGAGAAAGAGCTTAATTTTTCTTTTAGTGTTCAGTGTGATGCTTGTGCTGGCAGGTTGCCAACTGGGGACATCATCCAGTGACAGAAGCATCACAGTGTATTCTGAGAGACATTATGATACTGATCAATATTTGTTTGATTTGTTTGAACAAGAAACCGGCATTGAAGTTCGGGTGATTGACGGCAACGCCGATCAATTGATTAACCGTTTAGACAATGAAGGGGAAGATACAGAAGCCGATGTGTTAATCATCGCTGATGCTGGTCGTTTGCACCGTGCTAAATCGATGGATCTTTTACAACCGGTACATAGCGATGTGTTGTTTAACAACATCCCAGCAAATTACCGTGATGAAGATAACATGTGGTTTGGGTTAACGAAGCGGGCTCGGGTACTTGTTTATCATCCTGACCGGGTTGACCCCTCAGAATTATCAACATACGAAGCTTTAACAGAACCTCAGTTTAAAGGGCGTGTTGTGACAAGAACCAGTACCAACATTTATAACCAAAGCTTGATGGCTTCATTGATTGAAATCATGGGAGAAACAGAGGCCAAAGCATTTGCGGCTGGTTTAACGGCTAATTTTGCGCGGACACCAGCGGGCAATGACCGTGATCAAGCGAAATATGTGGTTGAAGGTGGCGCAGATATTGCGATCATGAACACCTATTATATTGGTCGTATGATGAACTCAAGCGATCGGTTTGAACAAGAAGTGGCCAATACTGTTAAAGTCTTTTTCCCTAATCAAAACACCTCAGGGACTCATGTGAATGTCAGCGCTGCAGGCGTAACAAAGCATGCGAATCATAGTGAGGATGCGATTAAGTTTATTGAGTTTTTATCATCTGAAACCGCACAATCAAAGTTTGCATCCGCAAACTATGAATACCCAGTTCACGTAAATGTCGAAATTGATGACTTGTTGGCGTCCTGGGGTGATTTCACTGCGCAGTCTATCCCCTTAAGTGTGCTCGGTGAACATTCTTATCGCGCCGCTGTTATCATGGATGAGGTTGGATGGGAGTAGATTGTTATGCGCTGGCGCCGATTAAAACACCACGTTAACCTGTTTAGCCTCATCAGTGTCATAACAGGGTTATTGATTGTGGTGCCGATGTTAAATATCTTGTTTGAGATTATGAACCCAGGCAATGAAACCTGGCTTCATATTCGAGAGCATTTACTGATGGGTTATGTGATCAATACATTGATTTTAATCGGCCTCGTTGCCGTTTTTTCTGCTTTGATTGGTTTTTTAAGTGCGTATGTTGTGACGCGGTTTGAGTTTAAAGGTAGAGCCCTGTTAAGTTGGATGTTGATTTTACCTTTAGCCATTCCCTCATACATCGCTGCATATGTGTATGCGGATATGTTATCGTATACTGGGACGTTTTCTCGGGCGTTAAGATCACTGCATGTGTCGCACGATTTTAACATCATGAGTATGTCAGGTGCGGTGTTTATTTTTGTGATGACGCTTTATCCTTATGTGTATATGATGGTTAGAAGTGCGCTTTCTAAACAAAGTGCAGCGTTTATTGAAAATGCGCGTTTGCTTGGGGCTGGTAAGTTTCGGCAGTTTTTCCAAGTGGTTTTGCCTTTGGTGCGCCCAGCCTTAGTCGCTGGGACCTTGTTGGTTGTTTTAGAAACCTTGAATGACTATGGCGTTGTTGCTTATTTTAACGTTCGTGTGTTTTCCTTTGCCATCTTTGATGCTTGGGAACGCTTAGGGGATGTTGGGGCGGCGATTCGTTTAAGTGCGGTTTTAATGGTGATTGTGTTTGTGGTGATTTTCTTAGAACGTTTTTTAAGGGGACGCCGCCGTTATCATTTACATGTAAAAGGCAGACCCATACAAAGAAAAACATTGAAGGGCATCAACCGTTTTATCCTACCAGGCGCTTTGTGGTTGATGATGTTGTTGGGGTTTTTCATCCCGTTATTTCAGTTGCTTTATTACGCCCGTCTAACCTACCGGACTGTTTTAAATATCTCATTTGTTTACCTGACCATTAACACCTTAAGCTTAGCCATTACTGCCACGTTGATTATCATCGCTTTAGCGACCATATTAGCCAACTTTAACCGCGGCAATCAAACCGCGTTTAAAAAATCATTATTAAAAATCACCAACCTAGGTTACGCGATTCCTGGTGCTGTGATTGCGATTGCTGTGCTTGTTTTTTTCATCGACATCGACCACCGTCTTTATCCGTTATACCGTTTGTTTAATGAAAACACCGCCCGTTTGGTGTTGACCTCAACGTTATCAATGTTGGTTTTTGCCTATGTCTTACGGTTTATGGCAATCGGTTATAACGCCATTGAAGCGGCTTATGATAAAGTTGGTGAGAAGTTCACTGAAGCTTCTTACAGTTTAGGTCACTCCAAACTCTCAACCCTGTTTAGAATTGATGTACCATTAATTAAAGGGGGTTTGATTAGCGCCGCGATCATTGTGTTTATCGATGTGATTAAGGAACTGCCCTTAACCTTGATTTTAAGACCAACCAATTATGATACCTTAGCGACCCAAGTGTTTAGGTATGCCAGAGAAGAGATGCTGCAAGAAACCGCTGTGCCCTCTCTTATGATTATTTTAATTGCCACGCTATTAATATACGGATTAACCCATCAAAAGAAAAAGGATGTGAGATTTCATGTACGTCGTGATTGAAGGTTTAGATTTTAGTTATATGCCGAAAGAACCGGTTTTAAATGATGTGTCTTTTTCAATGGAAGAAGGCGAAATTGTGGCGATATTGGGTTCGAGTGGGAGTGGGAAAAGTACGCTACTTAGATTGCTAAGTGGTTTAGAAATTCCATCACAAGGCCACATCGAAATCAATGAACGCACACTATGTTCGGCGACGAGCTTTGTTGAATGTGAAGACCGCAGTGTCGGCATGGTTTTTCAAGACTATGCGCTTTTTCCGCATATGAGTGTTGAGAAAAACATCGCTTTTGGACTTAAAAAAGTTCATAAGTCATTAAGACCTAAGCGCATCACTGAAATGCTTGAGCTTGTGAATATGACCGAAAAACGTCACAGCTATCCCCACGAACTCTCTGGCGGACAGCAACAACGCATCGCTTTAGCTAGAGCCTTAGCCCCTTCACCAAGCATTTTATTGTTAGATGAACCTTTTTCTAATTTAGATGCTGATTTAAAACTAAAAATCAGACAAGAATTAAGGGCCATTATGAAATTGACCAATATGACCGCAATCTTTGTCACCCATGATTATGATGATGCCAAGGATATCGCAGACCGTATTGTTTATCTTGAACAAGGGCACATCGTTCACGAAGAGCAGATGAACCCAGAGCGAAAGTAAATTTTAGTAAAACTCAAAACGTAAGCATCGAGCGCTCGATGCTTTTTTCATACTTAATAATTGTAGGGTTTATCTTGTGGTTTTACTAAAAAATAGCTAAACTATAGGTGGGGGAGGTGTTTTTATGGCACGGTTAAAAGATATCGCTTTAAAAGCCAACGTAAGCATCACCACAGTCTCAAGGGTGTTAAACCGTGATGCGAGTTTACATGTACCTGAAACCACCAAGCAAGCGGTGTTAAAAGCGGCTGAAGCGTTAAACTATCAACCAAAGCGCTCACGGATTAAAGCGCTTAAACATCAGCGTATTGTGGTGTTGATGTGGTTACCTGAGGAGACTTTAAACCGTCTACCACATTTCTTAGCGATCAAAGACGGCGTGATTGATGCGGCCCGTTTAGCGGGTGTAACGACCAAAGTCATCTATAAAAAGCAAGACGAACCATTGAATGCTTCAATGTTTGCATCTTGTGATGGTATCGTTGCGGTCGGTAAATTTTTACAAGCGGATATGCCTGTATTAAGCGGCGCGAATCAACCATTAGTTTTTGTGGATTCTAGCCCAAACCCTCACCGGTTTGAATCGGTGGTGATTGATTTTCGCATGGCCATTAAACAAATGTTCGATGTGATTAAAACAATGCCCAATCCAACCGGGTTTTTAGCTGCACAAGAGACATTTTATGGTAAAATCAATTATGGTGAGCGACGCAAACGTTTGATGATTGAACACTTAAAGCATCATCACCGTTATGATCCAAAGTTGGTGTTTACAGGTGCTTTTTCTAAAGCAGACGCTGAACACTTAACACGTGAGTTGTTAAAAAACCACGCGGTAAAAACCATTGTCTGTGGCAGTGATCTTATGGCCTTAGGAGTTTTAAAGGTTTTACGTGAACAAGGCTTAAGTGTCCCAAACGATATTCGGCTTATTGGTTTTTACGATGATATGGCCGCTCAGGCGAACCCATCGCTCACAAGCCTTCATGTTCCGAGTCAGTCGATGGGACAAGAAGCGTTTTATAGTTTAATGACGCAAGTGGTTAAACCGGATAAAATTCCTGTTAAAAAAATCATGCCAACAACCATGAAAAAAAGACAATCAACATCAGGAGGAACCAATGATGACGCATCAAAATGAATTTATCAAACACTTTAAACATCAGCCAACGCATATCTTTTTTTCACCTGGAAGGGTGAATTTGATTGGTGAACACACTGATTATTCTGGGGGCCTTGTTTTTCCGATGGCTTTATCACTTGGTATCACTGGTTATGTATCTAGACGTGATGATCAGTTAATCAAGGTGTTTTCTACGACCTTTGAATCCAAAGGAATATTAACGATTGCCCTGGATGATTTATCGTATAAAAAAGGGTTTTCGTTTGGTAATTATGTACAAGGGGTGTTGGCTATTTTAAGGAAAGCTGGTTACAGCTTACCAGCAGGGTTTAATTTATTCATGCACTCAACGCTTCCTGCTAGCGCAGGGCTTAGTTCAAGTGCGGCTCTAGAGATGTTGTTGTTTGAGATCATCGATACGCTTTATGATTTAAATTTAGACGCGGTTGATAAGGTGAAATATGCCAAACAAGTGGAAAACCATTACATGGGGGTTTCAAGTGGCATCATGGATCAATATGCGGTTAAGTTTGGCAAGAAGGACCATGCGATTTATTTAAACACCCATGCCTTAACGTTTGAATACGCTCCGATTGATTTAAAGCGTTACAGGTTATTGTTGATGAACACCAACAAATCACGGAATTTAGAAGACAGTGATTATAACGAACGGTTCAAATCGGTTGAGATTGGCACAAATATCTTAAAAAAACACCTTGATATTGACGTGCTTGGTGATGTTGATGAACAAACTTTCAACAAGGTTCAATCAACCTTAAACGATGATTTGTTGGTTAAACGTTTAAGACATGTGGTGAGTGAAAACACACGCACCAAACAAGCCTACAACGCTCTTAAAAACCATGATCTTAAAACGTTTGGCAAGATGATGGATGGATCACATCAATCGTTAAAGAATGATTTTGAGGTCTCCTGTGAAGAACTGGATTATTTGGTTAGGGCTAATAAACAACTCGGGGCGATTGGCGCCCGTATGACAGGGGCTGGTTTTGGTGGCACAATGATTGCGATCTATGAATCCAAAGCTTTACCACCATCATTTAAGACATTAAAAGAAAACTATCAAAAGAGATTTAATAAACCACTTGATATCTATCAAGCAAAGAGTGCCGATGGGGCAAAACTCATCAAGGAGGTCACATCATGAATATATTGGTTACCGGTGGTGCAGGTTATATTGGCTCACATGCGGTTAAGATGTTATTAGAAGATGATCATCATGTGGTGGTCATTGATGATTTATCAACGGGGGATAAGCAAGCGGTGGATGAACGGGCTGTCTTTTATAACCTCTCAACGCACGAAGAACAAGCGGTTAAACAGGTTTTAACAGATGAAAAAATTGATGCTGTGATGCATTTTGCGGCGTTTTCGCTCGTTAATGAAAGCGTGGCGCATCCTTTAAAATACTACCACAACAACATCGAAGGTACCCGTGCACTTATTCAAGCGATGGTAGCGGCCAATGTGTTGACGATGATTTTTTCATCAACCGCCGCTGTTTACGGTGAGCAAAAAACGATGCCGATAAAAGAAACCGCGCCTTTATCACCAAGTAATCCGTATGGCATCACCAAAAAAACCATTGAAGATATGTTAAAAGATGTCCATCAAGCCCACCCTGCGTTTAATTATATGATTTTACGTTATTTTAATGTGGCCGGGGCTTATCACGATGGTTCGATTGGGGAAAACCATGACCCTGAGACACATCTGATTCCTAACGTCATCAAAAGTGCGTTATTTAAAAAACCAAAACTTAAGGTCTTTGGCACCGATTATGATACCACCGATGGCAGCGCCATCCGTGATTATATCCATGTTGAAGATTTAATTGATGCTCATATTAAAGCACTTTATGAAGCCACCACCAACAAACGTTCTGATATCTATAATTTAGGCAGTGCCAAAGGGTATTCGGTGTTAGACATCATCAAAGCCACAGAAGAAACGTTAAAGATACCTGTTGACTATGATATTAAAGCCCGGCGCGCGGGTGATCCAGCGATGTTGATCGCTTCACATGATAAAATCTTTCAAGATTTAAACTGGCAACCAACCAGGTCATTAAACACCATGATTGCATCAGCCGCGCAGTATTTTAAAAAGAGGGATGACGCATGAAACCCATTGCGAAACTTGTTCATTATGCGGTTCAACAACGGTTGTTATCGCCACTGGATTATGATTACGCGTTTAATAAAGTCCAAGGCTTGATTGACTCAACAGAACCCTACACCCCTTTTGATAAAACAAAGCCTATCAACGATGCGGTTGATGCCTTGTTAAAACCATTGTTAGATCAAGCGGTGCTAAAAGGTAAGATTTCCCCTGATACCACCATTCAGCGCGATTTATTTGAAAGCCGGTTGATGGATGTTTTTACCCCAAAACCCAGTGACATTCAAAAACGGTTTGAATCGTTAAAAGCCAAAAGTGCCTTAGTCGCAACCGATGATTTTTATCAACGCAGCCGCAAAAGCAACTACATTAAAATGGGCAGAATTGCTAAAAACATCGACTATAAAGTGCCGTCTAAATACGGCGATATGGCAATCACCATCAACTTAAGCAAACCAGAAAAAGATCCAAAAGACATCGCTAAAGCGGTTAGTTCAGATTATCCTAAATGTCTTTTATGCAAAGAAAACGTTGGTTATTACGGCCATGCCAATCATCCCGGCAGAACCCATCACCGCGTCATTAAAGTCAAACTGAATCAAGAACCGTTTTACTTTCAATATTCACCTTATGTGTATTATAACGAACACGCGATTGTGCTACATGAAGCGCATATGCCGATGAACATCGGCAAGCATACCTTTTTACGGTTGTTTGATTTTGTTGATCAGTTCCCACATTATTTTATCGGTTCAAATGCCGGACTACCGGTGGTTGGCGGTTCAATTTTATCCCATGAACACTATCAAGGTGGTAGAAGCACTTTTCCAATTGATCAAGCTGAAGCTTTTTATAAAAGCCGTATGAACGGCATTAACTATAGTCTTTTAACCTGGCCGCTGTCTGTGATTAAATTAGAAAGTGAGTATAAAGACCGTCTAATTGAAGCTGCCGAAGCTTTAAGAACGTATTTTGAAACCTACCGTGATGATGCCATCGATTTAATCCCTAAAACCGACCAACAACATAACGCCATCACACCGATTGTTAGAAAATCAGGTCATTTATATACTTGTTTAATCACCTTAAGAAACAATCGCACAAGCGAGGCTTACCCTGATGGTATTTTCCACCCACATCCCGATAAACATCACATAAAAAAAGAAAACATCGGCTTAATTGAAGTGATGGGCCTAGCTATTTTACCAGGCCGTTTGGTCAAAGACTTTAAACAAATCGAAGCGGTGCTTAAGGGTGAACAAACACACTTTGAAGGCATCGAACAATATCAAGCATGGATTGAGGCTTTAAAAGAAAACATGCCTCAAGACAAGCTAGCGGATTATATTAAACAAGAAGCTGGCAAGGTTTTCATCGGTGGTCTTGAGGATTGTGGTATTTTTAAACAAACCACGACCGATCGCAAAAAATTCATTCAGTTTTTGGAGGCGTTTATCGGATGGCACTTAAAATTGTAGAATCTACCATGCGCGGGCTTAACGGCGAAGGGATCAAAGAAATGCGTTATGAAAGTCGCACCCAAACCATCACCGTTTTAACCGTTGGGGCTGCCATTAAGTCCTGGGCGGTCAAAGATAAAAATGGTGTGATGCAGCCTATTGTATTAACGTATCAAGATCCGCATGATTATTTAAAAAATATCAAGATGCTTGGGGCAAACATCGGGCCATATGCTGGGCGTATTTATCCTCCGGATTTTAAACTGGAGGGCGCCACCTTTCAACTAGAGAAAAACTTTAAAGACCATGCCAATTTACATAGTGGAAAAGACAACATCGCAACCAAACACTTTAGAGTTAGATTACTGGATGAGGAAACCGCTGTTTTTACCACAAAACTCGACAAAAACACCCACGCATTTCGTGGAGATATGACCATCACCATTACCATGCGCTTTTTAAAAAACGGGTTAGACATCATCTATGAAACAAAAGCCGATGAAACAACACTTGCCAATCTGACCAACCATACATATTTTAATTTAAACGGTCATGCCCAAGCATCCGTGTTAAACCATCATTTGAAAATACCCGCCTCACATGTGGGCAAGCTCGATGCTTATAACATCCCACAATCTTTGATGTCTGTGAAAGACACACCGTTTGATTTTAACCAAGCCAAACCACTAAAAAGCAGCGTTGAAGCGTTAATAGACACCCCGCAAAAAGGCTTGGACCACCCGTTTGTTTTAACGGGTGAATCCATACAATTATTCAGCCCAACCACAAACATCATTTTATGGGTTAAAACCGATTATGATGCGGTGGTTGTTTATACCAATAACGTGATTGAAGATGTTTCTTACGCAACCGGCGATCAAGATGCCGTTTTTAAAGGCATTTGTCTAGAATGTCAACACCTACCGAATGACATCCATATGCAAAAATCGCCGAAAAGTATCTTGCTTAAAAACAGCACGAAAACCCGTCACATTCAATACCGCGTGGCAGCTGGTTGAAAAACAATACGGTAAAACGCGACTTCATCGCGTTTTTTTCTTGATGTATGTTAAAATACAGCTATAAAGAGGAGGGGTTATGATGGGTCGAAAAGCCTTTTGGATTTCTGTGATTGCAGGGTTGTTAATCTTGTTGTTTTTTGTGTTGGTCTCAAATGTCTTAAGTGTGGGTGATCGTTTAAGTGGTGTTCACCCTTATTTATCATATGGCTTTTACGCGATAGCGATTCTGTTAATCTATTTATTGATTGTTAACCCACTGCGTATCATCTTTTTAGCCCCAACCTTTACGATTGAAGCACTTGATGATAAAGCCAATCAAAAAGTGTACCGTAAAGCGGCTAAAACGATGGTGAAGTTAGATATCATCACCGATGAGGAACGCAGCTTATTAAAAACACATCTTAAAGATGGTGAGAACCTTGATAAAGCGTTAAGAACTGTGTTTAACGGTGAGATTAAAAAAGAAGTAGACCGCATCATCATCAAGCATTCGCAAAGTGTGCTGATTACGACTGCCATCAGTCAAAATGGTAACTTAGATATGTTTGCCGTTGTCATTGCCAATATTCGCATGATTAAAGCCATCACGCAAACTTGTGGGTTTAGACCTGGGTTTTACCGAATGGCGAAGCTGTCGATTAATGTGGCGGTTACCGCGATGATTGCAGAAGGGTTAGAAGACATTGATATCAACGAAGCTTTGCCCTCTAGATTTTCTGAGACAATTAAGGAAATACCGGTGGTTAGAACGATGACCAA
>PWKX01000122.1 GCA_003559585.1 Mollicutes bacterium
AAAATCAATCAAGACATCTGCGTTAAAGCTTGATTCCTTACAAATAAATCTCATTGTGTTAAGTCACGCTTTAACGTACAATAAAGGTATCATAAGATCTACATATGAGGGGGTTTAAACATGGCACAAGATGAACATTATTTAAAAAAAGAACTATATGAGCGGATTGGAAAAGAACGTAATGTGTTTGACTTCTTACAAGAAGCTGCCCTTGATGGTATATGGTACTGGGATTTAGAAAATCCAGAACACGAATGGATGAGTGATAAGTTTTGGCGTGTGTTGGGTTATGATTCTAAAGAAAAACAACATTTGGTTTCAGAGTGGCAATCAATCATGTTTCAAGATGATTTAAAAGCTGCTAAAAAAGTCATTCAACAACATATAGATGGACACAATCAAAATTTTGATGTCATTGTACGCTATCACCATAAAAACGGATCAACGGTTTGGATTCGTTGTCGTGGAATTGCGATTCGCGATGAAAACGGCCAAGCACGACGGTTGCTTGGGGCACACACCAACATCACCTCATTGATGCATGCCCATCAAGAGGTGCACACCTTAAAAAATGAGTATGAGACAGTCTTTAACGGTTCACAAGATGCCTTGTTTTTAATTAAAGTACACGCTCATAAAGACTTTACCTTTGTGCGTAATAATCTAGCGCATCAACGTAAAACAGGGGTCACTTTAGACATGATAGAAGGCAAAAGCCCCACTGAATTACTAGGCGTGGATGCGGCTCAAGCGGTTATCAATCACTATCAACGATGTGTTGAACATCGTGATGTGATATCTTATGAAGAAACCCTAGACTTACCTGCTGGTAAACGGATTTGGTCTACGACATTAACCCCGGTTTTTTCAGATGACACCATCACCCATATCGTCGGTTCAGCCATCGATATTACGGCCAATAAACGCTTAGAAAAAGAACTAGCCTATCAAGCCAACCATGATGCGTTAACCAAGTTGCCAAACCGTGCTTTTTTAACAAAACACATGGAAGCAATGACCGCTAAAAATGAAGCTTTTACCTTTATGTTTTTAGATTTGAATGATTTTAAACCCATCAACGACGCGTATGGTCACGCGGCTGGTGATGAGGTTTTAAGACACATCGCCCAACGGATTAAAAAATTAAGTCAAAATAAAGATTTTCTTGCCCGTTTAGGCGGTGATGAGTTTGTGGTGATCAAGCACGGTCAATATAAACAAGAAGAAATAAAGCAGTGCATCACCCGGTTAAAAACAGCCATTGAACAACCGGTGATCTATCACCAACAAACGATTCACCTCAGCGTTTCTATTGGCCATGCAGTGTTCCCACAAGACGGACTTCATTACGATGATTTATCGCAAAAAGCTGATGAACGCATGTACAAACATAAAAAACGAACCAGATAACTATAAAACACTGATTTAGATGTCTAAGTGTATAAAAAAAGCGTTTCAAAAACGCTTTTTTTTGGTTGCTTATTAAGCTTCATACTCTAAAATGTCACCAGGTTGACACGCAAGGGCTTCACAAATCGCTTCTAAGGTTGAAAAACGAATCGCTTTGACTTTACCTGTTTTTAAGTTAGATAAATTTACCACACTGATGTTGATGGTGTTAGCTAAATCGGATAATGACATCTTACGATCAGCAAGCACCCGGTCTAATCTCACAATGATAGCCATGATTACACCGTCATGTCGACTTCAGTTTGTAGATGATGCCCGTATTGAAAGATGCTTGCTAAAATGAGCATCAATATCCCAGTGATGAGCATATTGCTGTTCACAGAATAATTGATTTGCGCCTCAACCGTAAAGGTTCCAACCAGTTGCCACCCAGCAACAAAAAAGAAAATCGGTAGAATAAAGGCACCAGCGATGATGATCATCGCCATGTTAAACATGCGTTGTACGTTGTCGTTAGAAAATGGGTTTTGCTTTGACACATCGTCTAAGATATTGATTAATAAACGTAAGAAGACCCCAAAGAAGACCACATGTGCCAGCCCAGCGATGGCAATGAAAAACGCTGGCCATCTGACCATGGTTGTTTCAGTGAACACTGTGTTTGGAACTTCAATTTGCATGTTCATCACTTCAAAATTAAGCGTGCTAATTTGTCCAAAATCAATGGTTAGAATATGAGCGGGTAAAAACAAAATGGTGAGTGTTGCTAAGGTGAAAACGATGATGCTGAAAAGGACAATGACAAAAATGATTTTTAAAAACCCTTGTGTAAACTTTAAAAACTTTTGAAACCGTTGTTCATTAAATGTAATATGCATTATATATAGACCTCCTAATTAATCTGAAACCATCATACCAATAAAAATAATGTTTGTCAACAATAATTTAACGATAAACGTTAAATTATTATTGTTTTAAGATAAAAAATCATATCACGTAAAAAGAAAACGATACTTATAAGAACACTTTAGACCTTAAAATAGCGATTTAACACTAGAAGTCTGTTTTAATCTTTTGTATAATAAACATGGTATCAAAAAACGAGGACGTGATCATATGACGCGTATATCATCATTTTGGCAAGCTTTTTTAAAGTCTAAAGGGTTGTCTAAAGACACCCCTATTTTTGAAACGTTTCATTTTGAACGCACCGAAACCTTAGCGAATGCGTTATTAAATCTAGTGTTAAAAGGCCAAAAAAAAGCCACAGCATCTAGTTATTATGCGTTTGAAAAGCAAAACGAACGGCTTCCTAAACCAGGTGATTTAAGCATTGTCACCGATTGGGACAACAACCCTTGGTGTGTGATTGAAACCACCAAGGTGATCATCCTACCATTCAAAGACATGACCTACGATATTTGCAAAGAAGAAGGCGAAGATGATACGCTTGAGTCTTGGCGTAAAGGCCATCAACGCTTTTATGAAGCAGAAGGTAAAGAACTAGGGTATACATTTAGTGAGGCCATGCCCGTTGTATTTGAATCGTTTAAAGTGGTCTATCAAAATCATGACCACTT
>PWKX01000191.1 GCA_003559585.1 Mollicutes bacterium
ACCCCTGCGGCGTCTCCTCGATATTCACCTCGGTGTCGCTTTTGATTTCCCCGCTACTGTCGAGTTCATCGTGAACAACGGCAAAGGATGAATTATTCCGTTGGAAATCGCCATCCGGATCGATCCAGATTTTTACCACCGAAGGACCGATGACAGATAACTTAACGTTATATCCATTGTCCGTATCGAATACGACACCCCTGCCGTCAACTTCAAAGCCGGTGATGTTCCCTGGTGTTTCCGGGGTTCCGGAGTTTACTGAATTTTCGTTTGAATAAGGGCCAGGAGCATCCAAAAAATCAGATGCAAGAGTTCCGGCAGGCAGGATTGCCAATCCGACCCAGCACAAAAGGGGTACTATTAAATTATGCATGATAATTGCCAAAGCTGTTTAATATCCCGGATTTTGTTCCATATTGCGGTTTAAATCCATCTCGGTCCGCGGTATGGGAAGAAGGATATGTTTGGTCCGGTCGAAGTTGTCTTTCCCCCGATCGTGAAAGTATGTTTCGGCATAATCCGGTCCGGCACGCATCAGATCAAACCACCATTGCCCCTCAAATGCAAACTCCATACGTCGTTCATGCAGAATGCGCGCCCGCATTTGCTCCTGCGTCAATCCGGAGAGTCCGCCCAGTCCCGCACGGGACCGAACCTCATTAATAAATGGTTCCGCTTCAGCAGGCCGGCCCTGCTCATTGATTGCCTCCGCCATCGTCAGCAGAACATCGGCATAGCGGATCACCGGGAAATTTAGATCGCTGTCCATTCCGGTAACCGATCGACTACCGCGAACCCATTTTTTGATATTAAATCCGGTCGATGAGTAAAAGGAGGCGTATGTAAAGTCCTCCCACTGATCCCCGTTCTGCCAGATGGTATGAGTTTTCCGCTGATCACCATCCTCGTATGCATCCACAAACTCCTTGGTCACATGACCCCAGCCGAATCCGCCCCAGGGGCTCAGCCCGCTTCCCCTCGGGTTGGTAAATTCTGTCCCCCAGAATCCCTGATGCCGTTTTTCGAACTGGTTAAAGGCACTTCCCGAGCTGTACTGTACTTCAAAAAGCGACTCCAAACCATTGGTAACATTCGGATCAAAGTTTCGGGTATAATCGGCATGGAGATCATAAATATCTAGATCGATCACCTGTTGTGCATGGTCTTCCGCCAATTCATATTCACCCATAGTCAGATAGACTTTTGCAAGCAGTCCCAGCGCGGCCCCTTTGGTAGCCCGTCCGGTTTCATGATGTCGTTCATTGTTGTATGCTTCCGGAAGTACATCCGCAGCAGCAACCAGGTCAGAGATAATCTGATCATAGGTAGCATCGACACCGGCACGCGATACCATCAATTCATCGGATGTCGGATCCAATATGATCGGCAGACCGCCAAACAGTCTCACCCCGTTGAAATAGTAAAGCGCCCGTAAAAATCTGGCTTCGGCGACAACCCGGTTCTTCAGCCCGGTTTCAATTTCATCCATACGCCGGACATGATGGATCACAAAATTGCTGTTGGCAACACCCGGCCAGATACCCCGCCAGATGTCATCCACGCCCGGATTGTCAGGCTGAACGATAAATTCGGAAAGCTGCTTGGTTTCCAGTCCGTCATCTCCGCCACCGGCCCCGACTTCGGCATTGCCGGCAACCATATCGAGCGACCAAAGCCGGAGATTGTATAAATTGGGCCACTGAAGCGGCTGGTACGCACCGTTCAGTGCCGCCATCGCATCATCCGTTGTCTCAAAGAAGTTTTCACTGTTGATGGAATTGGATGGAGCGGTATTCAGGATCCCGTCATCACATCCCGACATCAGCAGCAATAAAAGTAAGTATAAAGTTTTGCGCATCATGATTTCCCCGATTAAAATCCGATATTAATTCCCGTAGTGATGATCCGGCTTTGCGGATACACACTGTTGTCCATCCCGGAAAGTCCCACTTCCGGATCAAAACCTGTGTAATTGGTGAGGGTGTAGAGATTCTGCACCGAACCGTAGATCCGGAGCTGGCGGAATCCGATCCTGTCCAGCATAGAGACCGGCAGCGAATAGCCCAACGTGATGTTTTTGATTCTGAGGTACGATCCATCCTCGATATACCTGTCGGATACTCTGGAATTGTCGTTGGGATCGTTGGTGGTCGCCCGTGGAATGGTGTTGCTTGTCCCCTCTCCGCTCCACCTATCGAGCGTGGTCGCCCACTGGTTGCGTGCAACCGCCATCTGTTCTCCGCGCATCCGGTTGACATTATAAATGTCATTACCATATGTCCCCTGGACAAAGACACTCAGATCGAAATTCCGGTAATAGAAGTCGTTGGTCCAGCCGAAAAAGAAATCGGGATTGGGATTGCCGATGAACGTCCGGTCATCATCATTGATCACCCCATCACCATTGAGATCTTTGAAGCGGATATCTCCCGGGGCTGTACTTGTCGCGGGATTGGTCCCGGATGATTGTACGGCATGTTCATCCACTTCATCCTCATTCTGAAAGATGCCATCGGTGACAAATCCATAAAAAGCACCGATCGGCTGCCCTACCTCCAGCCGGGTTGCAAACCGGCCGAAAGCGACTTCCCCACCGGGAATCGGATCATCTCCGTCGATTCCGCTGAGCCGCTGGATTTCATTGTCGTTAAACGAGATATTGAAGTTGGAAGTCCACTGCATCCCTCCCAGATCATTGATTGTGTTCACAGAAAATTCGTATCCCTTGTTTCGGATGGCCCCCACATTGAGCATCGGATGACCGAAATCATAAAATCCGGATGTGATGGGGATCGGAGATGTCAGCAGCATGTCTTCGGTATCCCGGATGTAGTACTCTGCCGTGAAATCCAGCCTGCCGTTGAAGAGGATCACATCAACGCCAATATTGGACTGAATGACCTGCTCCCATCTCAGACTCTGATTCGGATAGTTTTCAGGCACCACAGCCGGAACGGTTTCATTCCCGAAGGTATACCGGAATGTCGGATTTAACAGCGCTACATAACCAAAGGCCGGAATAGCTTCCTGATTTCCCGTCACACCGTAACCAGCCCGGATCTTCAGATCATCGAGAAATGTCCAGTTTGGCATAAACGGCTCATTGGATATACGCCAGGCGGCCGATGCCGACGGAAAAAATCCGTATCGATAATTTTCTCCAAACCGGGACGATCCATCGTACCGTGCCGTGGCTGTGAGCAGATAGCGGCTCTGATAATCGTAGTTGATCCGCCCCATATATGACAACAGTCCGTGCTCGGTGGTGGACCCGAAAACACTTTGATTGCTCTGAATGTTATCCAGCTGATTGGCAATATCGCTGACAAACTCCTGGCCGGTTGCCCCGATAAACTTGTTGGAGGAGCTCTGGGCGCTGATTCCAGTCAGCAGCGTAATCCGGTGCATATCGAGGTTGAGGTCGTAGGTCAGTGTGTTATCCCAAAGCCAGTCCACCCGCTCAAATGACCCTTCAAAGAGATGTGATTCCGGATTCTGTTTCACTCCCCACTCATACTGCTGCGACCAGTTTCGTGATCGTTCAAAAGCCAGATCAAGTCCGAACTCCGACCGGAACCTAAGCCCCTCTACAGGCTCCATTACGGCAAAAAAGTTATTCAGTACCCGGTGTTTGTCTTCGGAATGGTCATTGATAGTAGCGAGTCCGACCGGGTTGTCCTCGTCCCCGGCGAATGCAGCGATGCCTTCGGGGCCGGAAAACTCGCCATTCCGGTAAATCGGTTGCGTAGGCAGATTATTCATAGCCATGCCCACCAGGTGACCGCCCCCTTCGTTCTGAAATTGCGAAAGGCTGTAAGTGAGACTGTTACCGACATCCAGCCAGGGAGTCACATCAGAATCCAGGTTCAGCCGGAACGATTTACGCTCGAATCCGGAGCTGATAATCACACCGTCCTGCCGGGTGAGACCACCGCTCAGATTATAGCGAAGGCTTTCGGTCCCGCCCCGAATGGATGCCGAATAGTTCTGCATGGGTGCCGTCCGGAAGATGGCATCGATCCAGTCGGCGGAATCGGCAAGTACTGTGGGATCCGAAAATGCCGGATTGATCGATTCTCCGGCATTGGTACGTGCTTCGTTGTTCAAAGCGGCATACTGGGATGCGTTTAACAGTCGCGGCGGACTGGTCACTTCCTGCCAACCGGTATACATATTCAGATCCACTTCTATCCGGTCTTTATGTCCTCTTTTGGTGGTGATGATCACCACTCCATTGGCCCCTCTGGATCCGTAAATCGCAGCCGCCGAGGCGTCTTTGAGGACATCTATCGACTCGATGTCATCCACATTGATGGCGCTGATCCCCCCGCTCACCGGAAATCCGTCGATGACATAGAGCGGATCACTCTGATTGACAGTGCCAATACCTCTGATTCTGACGGCAACATAATCGCCCGGTTTTCCGGAGGATGGTGACGTCTGGACTCCGGCGAGACGGCCCTGCAGCGTCTGTTCCACACTAAGATACGGCTGGTCGCTGATCTGTTCACTCGAAACGCTTCCTATGGATCCTGTAAGATCACGGCGTTGCTGCGTACCGTATCCCACCACAACCACCTCATCTCCGAGAATTATCTGCTCCTGCAGGGTGACATCCAGCGTAGTTCGTCCATCTACCGGTACTTCTTTTGAAACAAAACCGAGATAGGTAAAGACCAGTATGTTATAATCGCTCGAAAACCGGATCGTGAATTCACCGTTATTATCGGTTGTCGTACCGATATTGGTATCCTGAACCAGGATATTCACGCCGATGAGCGGCTCTCCGTTGATGTCAGTCACTACACCTGAAACCTCCTGCTGTTCCTGCAGCACCATCAGTCTCTCTCTGGATGCGAGATTCATCTCCATTGAAGCACTTCGCTGAATGGGTGGCACCGGCAGCGAATAATTAGAATTGAGACGAGATTTCCGGATGACAAAGTGACCGTCATGCAGTCTTTCGTAGGTCAGATCATATCGCCCCAGCAGCATATCAAGATAATCTTCCAGCTCTCCGGTACCATCAGGGAGATCCGGCTTGCCGTTGATCACCTTGTCTCTGAGCAGATCGTCATCAAAATTAAAAAACACAGTGAGATGTTCTTCCAGCTCAAATAATATATCCTTGAAATAAATCTCACTGGTGTCCTTCCGGTGGACTGGTGAGGTGCCGGTTGTGGCCCCCTCCAAATCCGCGACATCCTGGGCGTGGCTGACCAGTGGGATCACCGGTAGGAGGAGCAATATCCATCCGACCAGGATAAAACATGTAGACTTTTTCATAGAAATTTCTCCAATCGATTTCATTGTTGCCTTTCCTCCTCATGCTGAATGATGACCGTGCGATCACTTCGTTCGATTTTCAGATTAAAGGCTTTTGAAAGTGTTACCAGCAGGCGGTCGACATCGTGTGACGGGATGGTGCCGGTAAAGTATTGCTGTGAGATCTGTTCGTCTTTAAAAATCACATTCAGGCCATAATTATCGGTTAGCAGCTCTCCGATTTCATCCAGCGAAGTGCGCCGGAAAATCAGCAGATGGTCACGCCAGGCCGCAACTTCGCCGGTCTGGATTTTGCGCCGGTCCGGATCTCCGGAGAGATTGTTGTAGACGACCTGATCGCCCGGGTTCATCTCCACTTCGGTCCGGGACACACGGTTTTCCAGCTTCACCCGCCCCGACGCCAGCTCAAAATTCGCTTTGTTGTTTCGTGTATACGCATTAAATGCGGTACCCAGAACATGAACATTAACTTCTCCTGCCCGAACCACAAAAGGTTGTTTGCTTTCCGTTTGAACCACATCAAAGTAGGCCTCGCCATCCAACCAGACTTCCCGTATCGAGGCACCGTTCCAGCCGGAACTCACCCGCAACTCGGTATTGGCATTGAGCACTACCGAAGTCCCATCCTCCAGTAAAAATTCACTAATCTGCCCATAGTCGGTGCGGAAAGTCACCGTGTTATCCAACCAGGGAAGTCCATATTGCAATACTCCGAGTCCCAATGTGAGCACCAGCATCGCTGCAGCCGCGAGTTTCATCGCAACACGGTGACGAAGGGGCACGGACCGAATATTCTGTAACAGTCCGCGATGGCGTCCGGAATCCACATTGTGCTCATCCCTACCGGAACCGGATGCATCCCGTTGTACTTTTTTGAAACGATCTGCATGCATATAGCGGATGGAGACCGGTTTCTGGCCGGATCCGCCGGCTTTCCGGTCGATCTGTTCCCAGAGCCTGCTTTTCTCTCCGGAAGAGAGGGTGTATTCCCTGAACCGGATATTGCGCACCAATTCTCTTGCTTCCTGAACAACTGAAAGCTGATCGGGGTGCCCGGCAACCCAGCGGCTCCAATATTCAGCGGCTTCGGAATCATCGGACAAGACCCAGTCCCTGAAACTTTTATCCTGGGCAAGATCCTCAACGGTGTATTTTCTCTTTTTCATCTGCGTGTATGTTCTAAATTGCTGGGTTTCAGAAGAGCACCCACGGGCATCGGTACAAAAAGTGATATGCATCAATGACCATGAGTGCCTCAGCTGATGTAGATATTGTGTGATTCCGTTTGTTGAACCGGGAAATGATCGAATAAATCGATGCCGGTTTATTTCACCAGCATCATTTTGTGTGTCTGCGAAAAGTTGCCGGCCTGCATGCGATAGATATACAAACCGCTGGCCAGGTTCGCAGCGTCAAATACTACGGTGTGTGTCCCGCTTTCATGAACTCCGTTAACCAGTGTTGCCACCTGCCGGCCGGTGATGTCATACACCCGGATGGTTACATCCGACCGCTCGGAAACCTGATACCGGATACTGGTGGCAGGGTTGAAGGGATTCGGGTAGTTTTTTTCCAGTCGGAAGACCGAAGGCAAATCGGTATCGGTGTCGTCGGCAGCAGTGGAAACATTTTCACCTGAGAACACGATGGTCTCGAGTTCCGTGTCCACTGTGATATCGAACTGACCGGCAAGCTCCTCTGTAACTACCCATTTGGGATCGTCATGCGGACCGCACCCTTCCAGCACCTGATAATCATCCTGTGAAAAAGCCTGTCCATTTTCAATTGGGTGAATCCAGTCGCCACCGCAAAAATCGTTTTCGGCATACCCTTTGATTTTAAACTCTCCGGCAACCAAATCACCGGACCAGGTAAAGAGGAACGGGTTATCCGGGTCCCGCTGCATCGGAGTCTGTTCGTCAAGACTCCAGCCACCCGGAGTAGCATCTCCGACCAGATACAACTCATCAAATGGAGGTGCATCTGCATCGATTTCAGCGATGGTAATGGTCTCTTCCATGAGGTCTACCGTGATCCGGTAGTCACCCACATCGTCCGTGGTGATTTCCCAGGTGTAGTCTTCCCCATCAGCCGGACATCCGGATGTTATGATAAAGTCGGCGTCACTCAACGGCGGATGCATGGAGGGTGGGCGGATCCAGTCACCATCACACCAGTCGCCGGTGAACGTGGAAATCTTGAATTCACCAAAGGAGAAGAATCCTTCGTAAGAGAAAATCCATGGATACGTGCTGCTCTGTTCCATCGGTGTGGGATCCTCAATACTCCAGCCTGTTGCAAGCGCATTCCCGACAAGAAAAAGTTCGTCGTAATCCACTTCCTGCGGTCCCAGATATTCAAATGAAACCGTCTCCTCCTGCAGATTCACTGTGACCACATATTCACTGATCTCATCACGGTCGATCAGCCATTTAAAGTCTTCTTCTTCCGGTGCACACCCTTCGTAAACAGTGTATCCGGTCTGATCCACATCCTGCAGTTCCGGGTGCTGGGATGGCGCCAACAGCCAGTCTCCATCGCACCAGTCGCCGGTAAATGTGGAAATCTTCAATTCGCCGGGATTCAGCATGCCTTCGTAGACAAAGATCCACGGGTTTTCTGCACTCTGTTGCATTGGGGTCGGATCTGATATACTCCAGCCGTTGGGTGGCGCATCGCCGACCAAAAACAAGCTGTCATAGGGCGCCTCCTCTGCCTGCACATTTTGTGCGGTGCCAAGAATTCCCGCAAAAATCAGAACAGCGGCGAATGCGCCCGGGAATCCGGATTTTATTACATTTGTGACGTTGTTGTATCGATTCTTCATAGGTTTACTCCATTGTAAGTCATGAACTGGCCATCCAGACATCAGATGGATTCCGAAATGGTTTCGAATAGCATTTTGCAGATTCGGTTATGGTTAATATGGTGATGGATTTGCCGTCAGATACATCACCTTACCGGCATCCGTCACAGGAGTAAAGGAGTCCGTACCCGGTTTTTCTACTCACGAATTTTTAAATAAAAAATTCATGCAAAACGAGCGCTATTCTGACCCTTATCGCCTCAGTTGTTTTCTAAGCAGCTCAATACCGCGCCAAACCAGGTTATACACAGTCTTGATATTTACATTCATAATGGATGCGGCTTCTTCATATGTGATTTTCTCAAAATAAATGAAGAAAATGGCCTCTTTTTGTCGCAAAGGAAGGTGTTCAATGGCTTTGGTAATCCTGTTTTTGACCTCTTCCTCCGATTCATCCTGACGGTTATACTGATCCAGTGCCCTGCGGTTGAGTATGCCGGCAAGTCGTGCCAGCACCGGAGAGGCGTCCAGAACCATGCGGTTCTGCTCTTTTTGGAACACAGAGAGTTTTCTGCGCAGCGACCTCATCAGATAAAAGCGGATGTTATCGGTCTGGCCAAGATGCATGCGTCTATTCCAAATCTCCACAAAAAGATCCTGGATGCCGTCTTTCACCGTTGCTTCATCCCGGCTGAAATGCATCCCGTAATTGAACAAAGCATCTGCGTGATCTTCATAAATCCGGGCAAAGGCACCCCTGTTTCCGGATTTGAATAACTGCCAGAGCTGTTCGTCGGAAAGTTGGTTGAATTTTTCCAAAGGTATCATATATGCCATAAAAGCGCTTCCCAGATAAGTCGGATGCCGCCCGGTTTTGTACTTTTTCCTGAACTCCCCGATTTCTCTGATTGTAGCAAAGTACTCCGATTTAACTTAAAAAAATATGAGTGAGTAAAACATCGGAATGGTTCAGAGTAATGCGATAAAACTGGATACCAGGAATATGTTGGATTTTCCCGATGCCACATTTGCATCCGGAAATGATCCTTTTTTGAATTACTGATTGCCCTCCACCGGCGTAAACCGGATCGCCTGTCCTCCTCCCGGGGCGAGCCGCAATGGTAAAGCCGTGTCGTGACCTACTATTTTTTCTTCAATGACGATGTCGTATGGATTCTTATTCCAGTCGGCATCGGTGCCGTCTCGGTAGATCTGCGCTTTCCAGGTTTTATCCGGATCCAGAAAATCGAGCGGTGCCATAAGTACCCGGCTGTTTTCATTGGACAAACTTCCCAGAAACCAGTCATCACTGTTGCGATCCTTGCGGACGATGGTCACATAATTACCGATATCACCGTGCAACACCCGGGTGTCGTGCCAATCTGCCGGGACATCCCGAATAAACTGAAACGGTTCCGGATTGGCTTCGTAATTTTGCGGCAGATCGGCAGCCATCTGGAGCGGACTGTAGATAACCACATACAGTGCAAGCTCTTTGGCCAGTGTGTGATTGACCCGATTGTCTGGACGGTATTCATCATAATGAAGGTCGAAAATGCCCGGCGTGTAGTCGAACGGCCCGGAGAGCATCCGTGTAAACGGCATATAGGCCACATGATCGGGTGGGTTTCCACGTCCTTCATCCCAGAGATCCTCGGCATCCCCCCAGGCGTTATACTCCTGTCCGCGTGCCACTTCGCGGGTCATCAGATTGGGCCAGGTGCGCCGCAGACCAGTATCTTTAACTCCTTCGTGCACATTCAGCGCGATTTTGCGGGACGCAGCCAGTTCCACAACCCGCTGGTGATGTTCCACCATAAACTGACCGTGATGCCACTCCCGCATGGGATTTCCGTCGTCATCGTACCAGATGATTTCGCGGCCGTGTCCCACATAACCGGTTTTCACTCCCCGCACCCCCAGCTCCTCGTACATCGCAAACGCATCCTCCATCTGGTCTTCGTAATGCAGTACACTCGCGGAATTTTCGTGATGTCCCATAATGCGCACATCCCGGTCACGAGCGTACTTTGCAACCCCTTCGATGTCAAAGCCTTCCACCGGTTCGGTAAAACTGAATACCGCTCCCTCCTCGTACCAGTTTTCATCCCATCCGACATTCCATCCTTCGATCAGCACATGCGGAAAACCGTGTTTTGCAGCAAAATCGATATAGTGTTTGGCGTTTTCCGTGGTGGCGCCGTGATTCGGCCCGATGCCCCAGGTCGATTTATCCAGATGCATTTCCCACCAGATACCAATATATTTGGCAGGCTTGATCCAGGAAGTGTCTTCCAGCTTGTTGGGTTCGTTCAGGTTGAGGATCAGATACGAAGTAATCAGATCGCCGGGCTGATCTGCGGTCTGAAGGGTGCGCCACGGAGTTACCATCGGGGTATCTGTCCGGACCAGCACGCCGTCAGCCCAGGGCATAAGATTGGCTTTCAGAGTGATGTGATGATCCTTACCGGAACTGTTGCGTCGGTTCTGATCGGAGGAATCGTTCCCTTTCTCTGACGAAATCCGCTCCAGCGTCATGGTGGAGTAGTCAACCAGCGCTGCTTCGTGAAAACTGAGATAGAGGCCGTCGTCGCTGCGCAGCGTCAGCGGAGTATGCACCGTGTCGATTTCGGATATCGGCGAGGTGCGGGTCAGGTACTCAAACCGGTTCCACTGATAGGCACCGATGTACCAGGCGGTGTAATCTTCCGTGAGTGTAAATTCGGTGCGCTCGTCCATAATGTGGATACGGTCGAGTCCGGGCTGTTCGGGGATTTCATAGCGAAAGCCGATTCCGTCATCATAAGCCCGGAAGACAATGGTCATGCGGGTCGATTCGGCATTGGCGTCCCCGAGATCCACCCTCAATTCGCGGTAGTGATTATCGATGTATTGCTTTTCCCCCCAAACTTGCTCCCAGGTCTCCTCAAATTCGGATGTTTCCGATCCCAAAACCGTCAGATTCCGGTCAAAACCGGCCATTTGCCGAATTTCAAATCCGAGTCGTGATGGTGCCAGAATCTGTTGTCCGATCCGGTCGACCGAGTAGTAAGGGATTCCTTCGTTCAGAAAAAAATGTATTTGGTGGATATCGCCGGGCGACGAAACCGTGAGGGTTTCTGCGCGGGACTCACTGGAAGCTGCCATTGCGAAGCCAGGTAAAAAAGTGACCAATAGCAGCGCAAATAACGTATTGTAAAGCTTTATCATGTAAATAATAGATTATTGATTCACATACCATGTGAAAACATAAAGGATAATCCATCCGATTTTTCTACTTCAAAATATTTTTTTTTCGATGAGAGCGATGTCAATCAGATATAACCACTTTTATTAATCCGGATTACACTTATATGTTTTACGTTCCGTGGCCCTCCGGTATTCATTCCAAGTTTTCGTCTAAAAGCCTGCCCTGGATTGTCAGAAACTTTTTACAGAATCGGATTGCGGTGGTCGTCACCACATCCTAGAACAGTTCGGCGGCGATCCGGCTATGATGACCGGTCCCGTACTGACCACCATAACCGATATCACCGGAGTGAGTATCTATCCCGGCTTAAGTACCATGTTTCTGGCCAGTTTGATTGGAGGTTCCTGATTGTGCATGCCGACAACCAGCCTTCATACATGGCATTGATCAGCCACAAGATGTCGATCATGATTGTGTTGACCG
>PWKX01000107.1 GCA_003559585.1 Mollicutes bacterium
CCCATGCTGGCCTGGGCTATCTGGTCTTGAGCCGCCCTCGGACGGATACGAGCAACGACATCGGGCTGCGCCGAGCTTTTGTTGGGTAACTGTAATGTAGGCGAGATGTTTGAGACGATACTCAAGGCGATAATAGGAGGTTAAGGATGGAAGAATAAGGGGATTTCCCTGATTGCTATCCTCTTTTGATCTGAATGATCTTTTCATCAGTGCAGTACATCTGATCTATCGTCGATGATATAACTTTAAGGGCATGAGGGTCGTTGTGTGTATATCCCTGTTGAACTCTCGTCAACGAGCTCTGCGACCATCCCAGATATGCCTGTATGAACTGAGGGGTTATTCCAGCAGATAGCAGGTGAGAATTGAGGGCATGGCGCAAAGCATGAGGCTTGGTATCTGAGACATTCTGCCAATTCTTTCTCCACCATGTCTCCCCCAGCCTATTGCCTTTGATGTGGAACACAAGATCATGGGTACGTTCGGGCAGATTATCAAGCACCGACTGAGCAAGAGGGATGACCCTAGTTTCTCCGGTCTTGGTGGTGCCGATTGTCTGTCTGTCTTTCCATGCCCGGTCGACGGTACAGAAGCCGTCCTGTATCTGCTCCCAATGTAAAGCGAGGATCTCAGATCTTCTCATGCCTGTGAAGGCGGCGAAGCGGAACACTTGATATGCGAGCTGGTTCTTCCAGGGAACAGCGAACAGATCCGCGATCTCCTGAGCTGTGAGGATCTCCCTGCGCTCCGTGGTGTAGTTGATCTTCCCTACTCCCGATGCCGGATTACTCGGGATATCTTGCCGGAGAGCTGCTTCACCGAGGACGATTTTCAAAGTTTGCAGAGTCTTATTTGCAGTATTTTTTTTGTCTGGAAGTTTTGCAAACAACCGAGTGCGAAAGTCTATCACATCCCCTGTAGTGATGTCCCTCATCATCTTGTCTGCTATCGGATCGGTTAGGATGTAATCCTCGATGCGGGACCCAACATCCCTGGCATATAGCTCACCGCAAGTCTTTCCCTCAGATATGAGCCTCTTCACCCTTGGCGAAGTTTCCCAGGAGAGAAAGGGCTGTGCATATTGACGTAACGTTTTGTTGATACCAGAGGATCTGGCGTCGATAAATTCCTTTATGAAGGTCTGGGCTCGGCCTTTATTTGTACATCCAGTATTTTTCTTTCGTCTCCTGCCGTTATCGGAATAGAAAAAATAGTACGTTTTTCTGCCTTCCAACTTGAGTGGTTTCGGGTACATAAAGCCTCCTGCTACCCAAGTGCTACCCGGCGACTACCCACATGCTTTTTATAGCGGGTATAACTCTATACCCTATAAGCACAAAAAAAATGGGCGGTACAGGACTTGAACCTGTGACATCCTGCTTGTAAGGCTCTAGGGGAAACCTTACTACACATGACTGACCGGCATAACATCTTGTATATTACTAAGTGATACTACCCCATAAAGGGTCGTAATTTATAAAGTGCTACCTGGGGTGCTACCCGGGTTATTATCCTGTTTCTGCTCCTCAAGTAGTTCGATGAGCTTCACTAGGTTGTGAGATATCGTCGGCACGTGACTCAGCAGAGAGAAGCAGAGAATAACAAACAGGATACCCACCAGAATCAGGATCCATACGACCGACCCTCCGAGATTTACAACAATATCCATACTATTCCCCTTTATGGTAAGAATTGAAATTTATAATTTTATTGCTACACAGGGTGTTTACTCTGTGGTAAGATTGGTAGAACCGGACAAATATTACATTGCCGATCCTCTCGTTTCCGGGTAACCTGCGCCCGACCCCTTCTTCTGTTCCTGCTTGTATCGTTCGATCTCTTTTTTGACAGCATAAATTATTTGCGAATTGATAGTTCTCTCCTCCTTTTCCGCAATTTCAGCAACGATATTGTAAAGATCTTCATCGACACGAATGCTAAATGCCTTGGTCTTTTTCATGTATATATAATACATACGGTGCGTATTGTAGTCAATTGGATTCACCGTAAACCAAGAAAATAATTACAAAACTTTGTGATAAAAAGCTTGCAAATGAATGACTATGAGTGTAGTATAAACACATGGCAAAGATAAACAAAACAGACAGAACGGTAACAGTGCGAATGAGTGAAGTGGATATAGCAGAGCTGGACAAGTTTGCTGACGGATTTGGAATCAGCAGAGCCAGCGCTATGCGTCTTTTGATCAAGCAAAATGTCAAGCGGTACAATCATGAAACCCTCAACCCTACAGCTCATCAGTGAAGCAATGGAAGCTCAGAGCAGAGCCATCCTTGCTTTGGCCGAGGAATGTTCCGGCAGCAGCTTACTGACCGTCGAGGACTATGCGGACAAATATCGGATGCACCCGGACACGGTCAGGCAGCAGTGCCGGCTGGGGATCTTGCGGGGCATAAAGAAAGGCAAGCGATGGATGGTGGAGGATAAGGCATGACCAGATCAAGGGCAATCTTCCGCTATTGCTGTGACTGCTCTGACAATAGGTATTCCGTAAGGCAAACTTGTCCGTTCGAGGATTGCGCGATCTGGAAGGGAAGAAACGGAAACAGACCTACAGGATTTCAACCTGCAAAAGTAATCCGAAAGTATTGTCTGTACTGCATGAACGGCATGGAAGACGAAGTAAGGAAGTGTCCAGCTAGGGAGTGTTTTTTCTACCCTTACAGGCTTGGACGTAAACAGACACCAGATCAAGGGTGAGGGTGCTGTAAAACGCTCACAGCTCCTGCTCTACGACAACAGAGACGAAACCAAGGGGGTATCAGTATGGCAATATTTATCATCGGATCAATTTTCCTGTTTCTTTCCGTTGGCCTGATCTGGGCGCTGATCGCATCAGAGGGCAGAGAGGAAGAAATGGGAATAAAGATAAACCGAACAAAAGAGCGATGAGTTCCCTCCTTGCTCATCGTACCAAGCAAAGGTCGGACGCGCCCGATCTGCCACCTGGGCA
>PWKX01000008.1 GCA_003559585.1 Mollicutes bacterium
ATGGCGGGATGAGTAAACGCGGTCAGATCATGAAAATCAAACGAGGTGTCGATATTTTAATTGCCACACCTGGTCGATTATTAGACTTGATGAATATGAACATTGTCAAATTAAACCGCGTTAAGTATTATGTGCTTGATGAAGTTGATCAAATGTTAGACATGGGATTCATTGATGATGTTAAGAAAATTTCATCTAGTGTGCCTAAAGAAAGACAAACAATGCTTTTTTCTGCGACGATACCTAAAACGATTGAATCATTGGCTAAGCAATTGCTTAACAACCCTGTTCGTTTAGAAATGGCTGCACAAAACGCCCCATTAGAAACTGTGGAGCAAAAAGTTTATTTTATTGATCACAGAAACAAAGTGGATTTATTAATGGAAACTTTGAAGAGTAAGCATTTAACATCGGCGTTAGTGTTCGTTAGAACCAAACGTGGTTGTGATCAAGTTGCAAAAAAAATGAATGCTTTAGGATTAAATGTTGGGGCTTTGCACGGTGATAAATCACAAAAAGAACGCCAACAAGTATTAAAAGCATTTAAAAACCATGAAATTAACGTTTTATTGGCGACGGACGTTGCGGCAAGAGGGATTGATATCGATGCGCTCTCGCATGTTATCAACCTTGATATGCCTCAAACACCAGAAACCTACATGCACCGTATCGGTAGAACAGCAAGAGCTGGAAAACTAGGTGCTGCCTTATCCTTTTGTGCTAATGATGAACGTCATCTGCTTAAGGCTGTTCAAAAACACATTGGCTTTAACTTACCCGTTCAACAACACGACATGATGCCAAAAGCATCACAGTCAAAAGGAAAATCACAATCAAATAAAAATCAATCACAATCAAAGCGCAAACCACAAGGGTATGCACAGTTTAAAAAGAAAATACATCAAAAACCAAAACGTTCTCGCTATAAGCAATCGGCGAAGCGTTATGCAACATAAGATGTCATCAAGAGTTAACGTGTGATGAATAAACCGTTCATAAAAACATTGGCAAGTGTCCATTTAATTGTCGGTGGTTCCATCTTGTTCATGTGGTTGTTCTTTTATGTCTCAGGGTCAATCCCTGAACTAGAAACAGCGCCGCATGAAATTGCAATGCATTTAATAGCTGAAGGCTTGATGGCTTTATTACTGATCTTATCAGGGGTGTTATTGTTAAGGCAATCATCATGTGCCACGAGTATCACATACATTGCTTATGGGATGTTGTTATATTCTGTGATTAACAGTAGTGGTTACTTTTTATCACCATTAAACATACCGATGATTTTAATGTTTCTCATCATTGCGATTGTTTCAACGAGATATATCGTGATGTATGCTAAAAACACATCATAACAAACACAAAAAAATCCCAACTAGATTCAATATCTGGTTGGGATTTTTAATTAAGACTCACGAGCAAGCCATGTTTCTTTGTCTAACTCAAAGTAAGTATCGCCAGGTTCTAAAAACGTCGGTCTTTCTTTTGCCTTAAAACCTAACTTATCATAAAATTTTAAAGCTTTAAGGTTTTCTAAACTAGGGTCCACATACACTTTAGAGACCAAGCCTTGATCAAAGACTGTGTTGATGCTGTGAGATAAAGCGTAGTAAGCCACACCCTTGCCACGTCCTTTTTTAAATAATTTAATGTCTAATGAAGCGATGTCGTGTTTTAAATCTAAGGCATAAAAGGTCTCACCAAGAAATCCTAACTGATCATGATGAATGCAAAAATGTTCTGTGTGTTTGTTTGATTGGATGTGGGTTAACCATGTCTTAAGTTTATCCATGGTGATGCCAATCCCGTTTTTAAAGCCAACATACTGCATCACCTCGCCATCATTCCATAATGATTGAACGTGTTTTAAATCTTCTTGTTGCGTTGGTTTTAATGTAATCATAAGAATTTGTTGTCTCCTTGTTTTTATTTTTTCCCTATTTTATTATATAAGATGAATTAGATTAATTATATATGATAAATGAAATAAATCAATTAGAACATGACAAAATATGACAATAAAGTATTGACATGTTTTGTCATGTTTGTTATGCTTGAAGCGAGGTGATAAAATGAAGAACAAACAATACACATTGCAAGAGTTGATATCAATGACAAACTTATCTGAAAGAACGTTACGTCGTTATTTGAAATCAGGGTACTTACAAGGTAAGAAAGTTGGTGGCTCATGGCGGTTTAGTGAATCAGATGTCAAACATTTTTTTAATGAACAATCGATGATGGATGATTTATCTAAACAAGCAGGTCGAGAAGTAGAATCATTTTTAAAACATAATTATGAGTCAGAAGGTGACCGGGTTTGTGCGATTTTTGATTTCAATCAACCAACCGAAGAAAAATTACAAAATATCAGACAAATTGTGATGGAAAGAACCAAAAAACATAAAGATTTTAGCATGAAGATGCATCCAGAAGGACATTATATCCGTGTGGTTTTAATTGGCCGGTTATCTTTTATCGATGATATGACTCAGGCTTTTTCTGAGTTAGATTCTGCAGTATAACTATAATAAAAGGAGTTAATTATGAGTGAAAAGATAGAAGAAGCATTAAAGCAAATGATCAATAAACAATGTGAAAAAGACAGCGATGTTAAGGCGGGTGCTTTTCATATTGTCTCAAGCAAGAAAAAGATCGATGTAGGTATTGGGTATCCAACGCAGGATAGGTTGGATAAACCGTTTTATATGGCTAGTGTTGGAAAGTTGTTTACTTCGACTTTGATAGGCATCCTAGTCGAACAAGGAAAACTTGCCTATAACCAACATATTGAAAGTATTTTGGATGATGAGGTTTTAAAGGGATTGTTTGTTTATGATGGTCAAGATGTGTCTAATGAGGTAACCTTACAACATTTATTAACCCATCGTTCAGGGTTAGATGATGCGTTCTATCCATTAGTTGAACACTTAAAAAACTATCCAGATAAACGGTTTTCTTAAAAGGC
>PWKX01000209.1 GCA_003559585.1 Mollicutes bacterium
GATCATATCTTTTTGCATGCCTATCATCAAGCCGCTAAGCGAGGCTATGATGGCATAAAAATTGACACCCATCAAAACAATCAACCCATGTTAAATCTTTTAAAACGTCACGGCTTTAACTACCGTGGTTATCTAAAAGCAATCGACCGGTTGGCGTTTGAGCGCGCGTGTTGAATACAATATAGTATGTAAACAAACCAACATTGATGATGCCATGCTTTATAAAGCTGTGGGTGATGTTTAATGCCATCAATGCTACAATGAACGTATCTTTAACATCCACAGCAACAAAAAGCTTGATGATCAAGACACAATATTGAGGTGAACACAATGTTCGTAGATTTAGTGAAATTATCGATAGAAAGTGGCAAAGGCGGCGATGGCATGAGTGCGTTTCGTCGTGAAAAATATGTGCCGAAAGGCGGACCATCTGGTGGCGATGGCGGTCGTGGTGGGCACATCATTTTTGAAGGCGATGAAGGCTTATCGACGTTGCTTGAGTTTCGCTACAACCGGTTAAGAAAAGCCCCCGATGGCGAAAATGGTAAAAACAAACGCATGCACGGCAAGCAAGGTGAAGACCTTGTTTTAAGAGTGCCGGTAGGCACCACAATCTTTAACGATGGAAATGGCAAAGTGCTTGCTGATATCACCGAACACAAACAACAAGCAGAAATTTTAAGAGGTGGTCGTGGTGGTCGTGGTAATGTTAAATTTACCTCTAGTAAAAACACCGCCCCTGATATTGCTGAAAGAGGCGAACCAGGGGAAGCCTTAGATATCCGTTTAGAACTAAAACTACTCGCGGATGTTGGTTTAATCGGCATGCCATCTGTTGGCAAAAGCACCTTAATCAGTGCCATTTCTGCAGCAAAACCAAAAATTGCGGCATACCACTTCACCACCATCACCCCAAATTTAGGTGTGGTAGGCACCAACGATAACCGCAGTTATGTCGTCGCAGACTTACCAGGACTCATTGAAGGCGCCGCTCAAGGTGAAGGACTAGGTCATGAGTTTTTACGCCATATTGAACGCACAAGACTGCTGGTTCATGTCATTGACATGAGTGGCTTTGAGGGGCGTGAGCCTTATGATGATTATGTGAGTATTACCCGTGAATTGTCTGAGTATGAAAAAGTTGATTTATCTAAAAAACCAACCATATTGGTTGCCAATAAAATGGATATGCCCGGCAGTGAAGAAAACCTAGAAACATTTAAAGATAAACTTTCTGATGACATGCCGATCATCGCCATCAGCGCGCATACTAAAGATAATCTTCAATTATTGATTCATCAAATCGCCGATATGTTAGACACCCTTAAACAAGAGGCTTTATATGACCAAGATGACTTTGAAGAAACCGTTGTTTATCGTTTTGAAGGTGAACAACAACCTTATACCATCAAAAAAGGTGATGATGGGGTCTATGAAATTGAGGGTGAGGGGTTGCGTCGTATTTTTGAGATGACTGACTTCTCTAAAGAACAAGCTGTGAAACGGTTTGCCAGACAATTGCGTGGCCTTGGAATTGACCAAGAGCTTCGTCAACTTGGGGTTAAGCACGGTGAAATAGTTCGAATTTTTGATGTTTCATTTGAATTTATAGATTAACGAATGCACGCGCTGCATTCGTTTTTTTCTTATATTTAGTTCGTCATCGAACCTTAATTTAGAAAGTTATTCGTATGATTTGGCGTGTTCATGCGATAAAATGTTATAATATATGAAAAGGATGTGATGAGCATGCACGAACATTTAGATAATATTATCACCATCATTAAAACCGCATCACCTAAAAAAATGCAAAAACAGCTAGATGCTTTTCATCCTTCAGATATTGCTGAGGCGTTTGAAACATTGAGTGCTGATGATCAACTTCATGCCCTACTGGCTTTAAACCATCATATACTTGCGGAGATGTTTTCTCATATTAAAGAGAAAAAAGCTTCAAAGTATTTTAAAAAAATTGACCCACCAAAAGTTGGACGCATTTTATCACAAATGGACCGCGATGATGCCACTGATATTTTAAAACACATGAGTGAGGAACGGCGTAGTCAATATTTAGACGCGTTAGATGCGGATGTCACCGATGAGTTAATGTCTTTGATTCATTATCAAGAGGAAACCGCCGGGGCCATCATGACCACAGATTTCATCACCATTCATAAAGATATGGATGTGAAAGATGCGATGAAGACCTTGATTCAAAACGCACAATCCACAGAAGGCATTCAACGCTTGTTTGTGGTTGATGATGCGCATTTTTTAGAAGGTGTGGTCGAGTTAAAAACACTCATTCAAGCACGCTCACCAAAAAGCATTGAACAAATCATGATCACCGATATGATCACAGTCAAAGAAACCGATCATAGTGAGGATGTTGCTAGAACCATTCAAAATTACGGTATTTATTTAATGCCGGTGGTTGATGAAACCCATCACATTAAAGGCGTCATCACCATGGATGATGCCGCCGATATTTTAGATCTTGAAACCGATGAAGATTATGCACGTTTTGCGGCCATTTCTTCAAATGAAGAAGTAAACCGCTCTGTGATTAGATCTGCCATGCACCGGTTACCTTGGCTGGCGATGTTGCTTGTCTTAGGTTTGGTGGTATCAAGCATCATATCTAGATTTGAAGATACGATCGCCCAAGTGACGGTCTTGGTTTTTTTCCAACCACTGATTATGGGGATGGCTGGTAATACAGGCACACAATCACTAGCGGTAACTGTACGTGGGTTAAGTAAACATTATTTTGATGATAAGCTATCGGTTAAAAACCATATCTTTAAAGAATTAAGAGTTGGGTTAATCAACGGCTTATTTATAGGGGTCATTTCCTTTTTTACCACCACGTTGTTTTTAACCGTTCTTAATAGCATCGATATGATTACGTTATCCCATAATATTTTTGTGATTGCTTTTACAGTTAGTTTAAGCACAGGCTCTGC
>PWKX01000150.1 GCA_003559585.1 Mollicutes bacterium
AACACCACAAACTCAATGATAATCCCAATGATGATGAGATACAAACCTTTAACATTGTATGGATTTTTAGTTATTGTATTTAACATATGATACCTCCGCTTACCCTTTTACAATCATATCATACCATAAAAATAATAAAATTAAAATAAAAATTTATTGAAAATAATAAAAAATAAGAAATACTAAGATTTAAATAAATAAAATATAATAAATATGAATTTAATGGTTAACCGTTTAGTGTATTGGCATTTGATTGCTAACCTAGTGGTGTGGTGGTATAATAGGAATACAACAAAAAAACCATACGTCCATAAAAACACGTAAAAAACGCACCGTTAATGCTTATGAGTTATTGAGGAGGGATGATGTGAAAAAACAAAAAATCGCTTTTATTTGCCATGATAATACATTCACAAGTCAAATAGCAGAAGCCATCACGAAGATCAAATATCCTAAGGCGTTTCAAGCTTATAGCGCAGGCATTCATCCGGGTGAGAAAATTGACCTAGAAGCGACCAAAGTCATGAAAGAATTGTTTAATTATGATTTAGCTAGCAAACATAAACCGATGGCCATCGCAGATTTAAGACCAGTTGATATTGTGATTACCTTTAATGTTCATCCTGATAAAATTGATGTGAAACATAAGCATCATGAAAACTGGGATATTGGCTTACCAAAGACGTTTGATAAAGATAATGTCATCAAGCGAACCAATATGATTTTATCTCATATCACGCTATTAAAAGAATCGTTAGAAAAAACATCGTCATAAATAAAAAGCGGGGACAATCATTTGATTGCACCCGCTTTTTTAGTTAAGTTGTTTTTGTTTTATCTTTTGGATAATGAACCGTGACTTGTGGGAATGGGATTTCGATGCCGTGTTGGTCCAATATTTCTTTGATGCGTTGACGAAGTGCCCGTTCAACACCCCATTGGGTCATGCTTTTTGTTAACACAGCAACCCTTAAATTCACACCGCTATCAGCTAAAGATGTCACCCCAAGTACACGCGGGCTTTCTAATAAATTTTCGTTTTCATCTTTAAACGCTGGTAGCTCGTTTGTTAAGACTTCAATGGCTTTTTTAACTTCTTCTTTATACGCAATGGCAAAATCAACAAGCGCCAAGGCTGGGTGTTGTGAGAAGTTTGATACGGGGTCAATGCCGCCGTTGTTAAAGATGCGAACTTCACCTTTGAAGTTTTTCACTTTTGTTGTTTTTAAACCAATATCGGTTACCTCACCCATGAAACCATTAATCTCGATCCAATCCCCAACATCAAAATGATGCTCAAAAATGATGAAAAATCCACTGATTAAGTCATTGATAAACTTTTGAGCGCCTAAACCGATGACTAAGCCTAAAATACCAAGTCCTGCTAAGGCTGGGGCTACATTGAACCCCCAAACGGATAAAACCGCTAATAAGCCGATGATGCCAATGATATATTTAATGACACTTGATGTTATTTTAGCGATGGTTCGTTTACGGCGTTGGTTTAAAGATGGTTTTTTGCCGATTCTAGATAATGTGATGCGTGATATTTTAAGGATAATTAATGCCACAAAAATCACGATTAATGTCCCGATTAGTTTTGGAACATTTTGTTCTAATACATTGGTTGCATCTAAACCTAAGGTTTCAAAATAATTGAGAATGCTATAATCCCATAAATACAAGATACCAATGATTGAAAAGCCAAGTAAAACCATATATAAAAAATAAACAATAAAAATGGTTCGTGTTTTGATTTTTTCAGAATGTGCATTTATATAATAGCGTTGCACAAAAAATAAAACAACCAGGGCAATGATGATAACCACTGTTGATACAGAGTTAATGATAATGTTTGTAAGCATTGAATCAATCCTTTCATCCTGTTATAAATCTATTTTATCATAGATAGTCACCTCTGCGTAAATTTTCCTAACATCTTGTTAGAATGATGTTGTCTTTTGATATAATGAAAGGGGTGATTATATGGAAACCATCAAAATAAGTGTTGGCGACTTGGTGAAATTTATTCACGCAAGCGGTGATTTAGATAGTAAAAACAAAGCATACGAGGCCAGAAAAAGAGGCCTTTTATTACATGATGAAAGACAACAAACATACAAACCCACAGAACAAAAAGAAGTGCTGATCACCCATGAACATCAAACAAAGACATACCGATTTTTATTGCAAGGCCGTATAGATGGCATTCGTGATGTTGATGGCATGAAAACCATTGAAGAAATCAAATCAACCGAAACCAGTCTGTCACTCATCGATGTGGATACATTTCCAGCTCATTTAATGCAAGCTAAAATGTATGGTTATATGTTCGCACAAGAAGAAGCTTTATCAGGCGTGCACATCCAACTGGTTTATATACACTATCCCACCCGTGAAACCAAAACGTTTAACCGTTATTACCCCGCCCAACAACTTGAAAAAGACTTTAACAACACCATTGAAAAATACATCACATGGTTAGATATTTACCAAAAACACGTTTATGAAAGAGCAAAAACCATTGAAGGCTTAGCCTTTCCCCATCCTTCTTTTAGAGAAGGCCAGCATCCCTTTATGGCGGCTGTTTATCAAACGTTTTTAACAGAAGATATATTATACGCTACCGCGCCAACAGGCATTGGTAAAACGGTGGCCGCTTTATACGCAGGGTTAAAAACCATTAAAGCTGATCATGAAAAAATCTTCTATCTAACCGCTAAAAACGCAGCTAAAAGTGTGGCGGTTGAAACAGTTGAACGCATGAAACAAAAAGGCTTAAAAATCAAAGCCTTAACGTTAAATTCAAAAGATCACATGTGTTTGCGTGATGAAGTGGATTGTGACCCTGAAATCTGTCCGTTTGCCAAAGGTTTTTATGACCGTTTAAAACAAGCGTTGCATGATATTTTTGTGCATGATGATGTGTATGATATTGATTTAAT
>PWKX01000145.1 GCA_003559585.1 Mollicutes bacterium
GCATGCATTCATCGGCAGCTAAGCCAATCACAATCCCAAGCAACCCATATTCTAATCTAATGCCCAACACATAAGACAAGCCTACCGCTAAGCCAAACATACTAAAAATAGCAATCACCACTGGGAAAACCACATCGCCACTGGCTCTTAATGAGAAGATGACCACCAGATTCGACAACCGGCCAACCTCTAGTATGATGACAATCAACATGGCGCGTTTCCCCATCGCGATGATGGCCTCATTGTCGGTAAACACACTCAGCAATACCTCAGCATTGACATACATTACCGTCGCAATCGCTAAGACCACCACAATCGCAAATTTTAACGTTTTAATCGTTCTTTGATACGCATCATCAATCCGATCAGCCCCAACAAACCAGCCAACCATCACCTGATTACCTTGCGCTAATGCCAGTGAAAAAACTAGCACCGGCAACATCAAATTTTGAATGTAAACATGAGTGGTGAGCGCCAATGTCCCAATGGTATTTAAAAACGATAAAATAAAGACTTGAGCAAATTGATAGAAAAAATGTTCCAAGCCAGAAGGCACACCAATTTTAATGATCTTGAAAAAATGGTTTTTAAGTGGTGTAAACGATAAAAAGAATGGATGCACCCCTAATTTAACATAAAGCATGATTAATACGATTATCATCGCCACCGCTTTTGAGATAAAAGATGAGATTCCAGCGCCCAGCACACCGAGTTCTGGAAAGAAAAACAACCCAAAGATCAACAACAGATTTAACCCAACATTTAAAAGGTTCACACCCCCAACCACCAGCATCACCAGCTTTGTTTTCCCAAAGCTTTTAAAACCAGCACTTGAGGCTTGTGTTAAAGCGACAAACACCAAAGACATCACAATGATTCTAAAATAAGCAAGTGAATCATTAAAAATCACCGCATCTGTTCTTATGATTCTAAATAAAGATGGCCCTAATAATTGTAAAACCATCACCAAAAATAAGGCGATTAACACATTGCTGAATAAACCACTTTTAATCGCTTGTTTTGCTTGATGTTTTTGGTTTGCCCCTAAATACTGACTAACCACCACACCAACCCCAATGGCTATCACATTTAAAAGCACCATAAATAGACCCGTGATGCGCTGTGCGTTTCCAACCGCAGCCACCGATAAATCAGAATACTGTGACAACATCACCGTATCGGCAATGCCCATTAACATAAAAAACAACAACTCAATGTAAATTGGCCAAGACAATTTAAACAAGCTTTTTTGTTCCATACACCATCAAGCCTTTCCAAACAGTGTCATTATAACAAAAAAACATCCCCTTTAAACAAGAAAAAGGGATGTAAACGATGACTTATTATCAAAACGACTATTGTAAATCTCTAAATGATATCAATTCAATACCATGTGAGTTAAACACTCGCTTAACTTGCTCACTGATTAGAACTACCAACTCAACTTCACGCTGTTTATCATAACCGCCACCGACAGTGTTTAAATCTTCATCATAAAACCCAGGATGAACCATTAATTCAACTGTGTCTTGATCATCATGCTTAAACACTTCTGAAAACAATAAATCTTCACTTATATGATCCCCATAAAAATGTAAAATAAAATAATCGGTTGTTTTAATGTTTGAAGCTTCATAAAGCAACTGGTATCGTTTATTTCTATGCACCAATTTATCTTGATTCATCGTGTCTTTTAAAACCAGTGTTCTTAATGGCACACCATACTTCTTACCCAAAGACACAAACAAAGCTTGTAAATCCTCAGACATATTAAAGAAATGATGATGACCATCAAAATGAGTCGGTTGATCATACACTTCTAAAAACTTAGCTATTTGGGCTTCTAACTCCATTTCAACTTCTTTGATGTTTAGATAATCGGCACCGACTTTAAACACGTGAAACTCACCACGATTATCCACCAGCGATGGAATATCTTTAGGATCACACACAGGTTTACCTTGTGTGATGTTTAAATGAAGGCCAATATCATAAAAATCAATGTCAAACGCCTCAGCCATGGCTTCTTTAAAATAAAGACCTTGAACCATGGCGGTTGTCGAGGTTAAAACACCTTCTTGATAAGCTTTTAAAATGCCACGTGTGATTCCTTTTGTCATCCCAAAATCATCTGCATTTACAATTAATTTCATCACAACACCACCTAATAAGATGGTCCCATTTTATCACAAAACCATCTAGGAAAGCCCTTCATTCAACAATAGAATAATTTTTCCACAAAAAAAGAAGCTAAAAGCTCCTTTGTTTAAAAATGGCAGGGGTGACAGGATTCGAACCCGTACTAACGGTTTTGGAGACCGCTGTGCTACCATTGACACCACACCCCTAGCGATATGAGTGGTGGAGGGGGACGGATTCGAACCGCCGAACCCTGAGGGAGCAGATTTACAGTCTGCCGCGTTTAGCCACTTCGCTACCCCTCCACAAATCAACGCTCATTTAGCGCTAATACATTATAGCAAACACGTAAATTAAAATCAATACGTATCATAAGATTTGTGCTTATTTTAAAAAAGGCCCTATCATTATGAACCTTTATCAAGCTTTAAAGCAGGTAAAACAAATATGTGGTTTTTTAAGCGGATTAAAGTCAGTGTCTATTAATCCCTCGTTTAACAAGAACCGTTTCATTTAATATTCTCCTCAAAATAAAAACCTCAAGAAATAATCGCAATTAACATTGCGTACTATCACATATGAGGTTTTATTATTTTGTATAATCATAGACATCCCCTTAACATTAGTATAAAGGGTGTCTAATCATGAATCAATTAAAAACAACGAAATTTAATGATTGTGAACAATAATATATCATTTCTTAACTTTATAACCGCTATCTTCAATCGTTTTGGTTGCTAAATCAACATCCTGACCATCAAAAGACACACTGCCTTTGCCTAAATCTACAGCTACATTGGTAAACC
>PWKX01000183.1 GCA_003559585.1 Mollicutes bacterium
AGTTTGATTGAAAGAAAAGGCCCGCTACTCTTTGAAAAGGCTAGACTATCATTAAAAACCTTTGACCCTAGCATCATGGAAGAGATGAAAAAGGAAAACGAACTAACCACCAAACATCAAAAAATCTTAGCCAGTGCAACCATTGAGTTTGATGGCGAGGAGTACAACTTATCCCAAATGGCTCCCTTTGCCCAAAGCAAAGACAGAACCACCAGAAAAAAAGCATCAAAAGCGGTCTCAACCTTTTTTAAACAACACGAAGCTGAATTAGATGATGTATATGATGAGCTTGTTCGTTTAAGAACCAGTATGGCGAAAAAACTCGGTTATGATACTTTCACCAGCTTGGCTTACGACCGTTTAGGTCGAATGGGATATGGCCCTAAAGATGTTAAACAATACCGCGATCAAGTGAAAGAAAAAATTGTGCCACTCATGACCGATTTGACTGAACGCAAACGTAAACGTATCGGTTTAAAAACCTTGTATCACTATGATTTAGGCTTTGAATTTAAATCAGGCAACCCAACCCCAAAAGGTTCTAAAGACGACCTCGTTGCCCATGCACAAACCATGTATAACGACATGAGCCCTGAAACCGGTGAATTTTTCAACATGATGGTTGATAAAAACCTCATGGACTTAGAAAGTAAAAAAGGTAAGGCTGGTGGTGGTTATTGTACGATGATCGCCAATTACGGTGTCCCCTTTATTTTCGCTAACTTCAACGGCACCAAACACGATGTGGATGTATTAACCCACGAAGCAGGGCATGCCTTCCAGTTTTATATGAGCATTCCTATGAAAACCCCTGAATACATCATTCCTTCTTTTGAAGCCGCTGAAATTTTTTCAATGAGTATGGAATTTTTAGCCTGGCCGTGGATCGATGGTTTTTTCAAAGAAGACACAGACAAATATAAATTTTCCCATTTATCCCAGGCACTCAACCTCATCACCTACGGCGTGAGCATCGATGAGTTCCAACACGAGATCTACAACAACCCCACCATGAGCAAAGAAGCACGCAAAGCCTTATGGAACAAAATCGACCAAAAATACATGCCTTATAAAAACATTGACGATGATGATTACTTGCAGCGTGGTAACGCTTGGCACCGCATCATGCATATCTTCGCTGTGCCATTTTACATGATTGATTACACCTTAGCTCAAGCGGTTGCTTTAGAGTTTTGGACCCTATCACAAGATGACTTCAATCAAGCCTTTGACCGCTATAAAGAACTGGCTTCGATTGGTGGGTCTAAACCATTCATCGGCTTGGTTGAAGAAGCTAGTTTAGCCAATCCTTTCAAACAAGGCACCTTAGATACAGTGATTGACAAAGTTAAAGCATATCTTGACGGCGTCGACGATCAAACCTTATAAACATAAAAACATAACGTCCAGAAACATCTGAACGTTATGTTTTTTTATTGGTCTTCTGGATGAACACCCAGCGGTTCTTCATGGGTTTCAAACGTGTCACCATCACGACTCACGATCAATCTAATGGGTTCGTGTGGGGCGATGCTTTGCATCACTTCTCCAAATTGATAAAAGTTATCAATCATTAAAAATGTCTCCATTGAACTGGTTTGTATGCCTTTGATCACATCGCCAGCCAACAACCCTAAATCATCGGCCGTGGTTTGATCGGTGACATCTTGCACACACACACCACGCATGGCATCACACTCAAAGATGCCACTGGTAATCATAATACCAAAATAAGACCGATAAGCCTCACCCTGCTGTGATAACTGCGCTAAAATGTTTTGCATGGTGTTACTAGGTAAAGCATAACCTTGACCCTCAACATTATCACCAATACTCTTTAACGTATTCATCCCAATGATGCGTCCATACTGATCAAGTAATGGCCCCCCTGAGTTACCTGGGTTAATCGGTGCATCGTGTTTCATAAAGTAGGCATTGGTGCCTTCAAGTTGCATGTTAACGTGCCGTTTTGATAAGATGCCTGAGGTCACCGAATTAAAATGCATCAAATCACCTGGATGACCAAGCGCGTAAACCGGTTGAACAGTCTCTAAACTAAAAGAGTCCGCAAACGTGGTCACTGGAAATGAGACATCACTGGTAAAACGAATGACAGCAATATCAAAACGTTCACTCATGCCCAGTACCTCGATATCCTCAAAAGGAATTTCAAAACGATTCCCATAACGTTCATAATACAAATCAATGCGCTCATAATTTTCAATCACATGGTGATTGGTAAACATGTAATAATGGGTGTCACTCGCCGCATATACCATCCCAGAACCTAATGAAACTCTGCCTTCATCTGGGACTTGTGTTAAAACCGCCAACATCCCATCTTTTGCCAAAGAAAAATCAACGGTGGGATTACCAGGAGCCCCACCTTCTAAATTGGTTAAATCATAAAGATGTTGCCAGGTTTGCTCATGTTGATAGCGCCAAACAAGCGCATCATCAATCACTCTAAACTCAATATCTTTAGCATCACGACCATCGCTGCCATCTTCACCATGAAAATCATTAAAATCAATGAGCTTTGTCCATGCAACCTCATCATCATAACGCCAATAAAGACGGTCATCTTCGATTTGTAATTCAATCTCAGCTGCCCTTAAGGAATCTTTCCAAGCATCATAACCCGCTTCGATTGATTCATCAAACACACCTAATTGATGAAACCGGTATAATAACTTTGCTTCCTCATTAGCCACAAGCCTTAACTCAAGTTCAGTTTCTAAGCCTTGATAAGAAACAGTTGTACGGTGTGTGCCAGCTTCTAAAAACGCAAAATCATCTGACAACATCGAGGTTTCAAGCGACACATAACGCACCGAATCATCAGAAAAATGTACTTTTAATGAAATATCTCTAACATTAAAATCTTGCAAAACATAGACATCCTGTAACGATGCCTGAGCAATCTCAATCGAGGTTGGGGTTTGCTCTTCAGTGCCCTCAGAACAAGCTGAAAGGGCAAATAACATAACCACAACCAGTGTGATAAACCGAACGTATTTCATGTTAACCAACTCCTTTTGTGCACCTATTATAACAGTTAATGCCCCTAAATGTGATAAAAAGCGACCAAAAATAATTGGCCGCTTCTCATCTAAGGGGTAAGGGGTAGCATCAACCTAAGAGGGGGACTCATGGTTGATGCAGACAGATTAACACTGTCCATCTATATAACAGACTGCTACCCATTTTTATTGGTATTTTTTTAATCTTTTTTTAAAATACCTTTCTCATAAGCTTTATTGAGTGCTTCAACCTTGTTTTTAACGTTTAATTTCGAAAATATTTTATTGATATGCGTTTTAAGCGTCGATAACGAGACATGTAAATGCATGGCTAAATCTTGGTTGTTTAACCCAAGTTTAAAGGCCCTTAAAACATCCATCTCACGACTAGAAAGCCCGTGGTCTACCACCAAATCAAGCCGGTTAGTTAAACCATGAATAAACCGTTGACTAGCTTCATCAAGCATTTTAAACTTCGTAGCGTAAAGCTTGGGAATGGTTTGTTTTAACCATGGTTTATGCAACAAAAAATAAGAGATGATGTTATCATCTTTCGCGTAGTAAACCGCTTCAATAAAAGCGTGCATCGCTTCAGAATCAGAAACTGTTTTTAAGGTTGCTTTAATCAAAAAACTTTCAACCAAGGCTAATTTATGATTGGCTTGTTTATAATGACCAATCATCGCTTTTATGTTTTCAAGCGCTTGTGCGTATTGTTGTTGGTCAATCAAAATCAATACCATCGCCATTTGATCATCAGCACGCAAAGCTTGAGAGGCTTGACGGGTTTCATAGGCTTTCATAAACATCGGCACATAAACATTTAAATCAACCTTCAGATACATGATATACTTCATGATCATCCCAAAAAACGGGTTATCTTCAATCGGCATCGCTTTTAATAGTTGATCTAAATCATGCGTTGCTTCTTGATGCAACCCTTGGTATGTTTTGATTTCCATATGATTAACCAAATAACCATACTGCAATAACGCATAATCATCATGCCCAACACTTAACGCTTTATCTAAACGTTCAACCGCATCATTAAAGCGACCTTGCTTAATATCAACCCCAGCCTCACCCGCATAAAGTGATGGGCCAATGGTTTTAAACTGTGGGTAGTTTTGATACAAGCGTTCCATTGAACGATAAGCCCTTCTAGCACTGTTTAAATTACCTAATTGTTCGTGTATTTGACACTCTAATGCCGTGGCAAAATAAATCATGTAGTGATGGTTTTGTTGGTGCGCGATTTGATTGGCTTTTTTTGCAATCAACAGCGCATCTTGATAGGCTTCATTGAAAAAAAGCAACCCACCTAAATTCAACTCAACCATCGTTTTAACCGTTAAGGATACATCCAAGGTATCTAACAAGTCACTAAGCAGTTGACTCGGATGATGTTTCAGTTGATCACTAACATTTAAATCATGAATGTTATCTTGATTAATCACTGCTTTTAAAAGGCGAATCAATGTTTTATGCGTGGCTTGCTTGTGGTTTAAATAACAATCACAAAGCTGATTGCCCGCTTCAAAATCAAGCGCCATGTATTCATAAAAAGCTCGCTTAAAGGTTAAAGACGCATCTTTAATCACCACATCAAGCGGCAACCTTCGCAAATAAGACACATATTGATACCCATCATTTTGATTGATTAAATGCGCCGCTTCTTCATAATGCTTTAATTGAAACAAAATATCTAACGCCTTTGTTTCACGGCCGTGCTTTGAATAAAAAGCAACTTGTCGTTTTAAAAGATACGTTTTCACATCTAAAGATAGTTGTTCGAATTTATCCATTAAAAACTGTTGGAATAACGGTTGAAGTTTATACACACCGTCTTCTAACACTCGCACCAGTGTAAAGGATTGACACATTTTTATAAAACTGAAAACCACCGCTTGATCATCACACACCTCAGCGATGATTTGCTCATCAAACACTTGAAAAGGGGCGAGTTTAACAAACACCCTTTGGTGGCTGGGTGAAACTTCTTTAAACAACTGTTCTTGAATGTAATGCGTAGCCGTGGCATCGAGTTTAGATTGTTTTAACACCGCTTCTCCAAGCCGTTGATAAGCGTGCATTACCAACCTTAAACCACCTGGCCAGCCATCAGCCAACCGTTGCATGCTTAAAGCAACCTCACCTTCAATGCCGTGATGGTTTAATAGTGTGATGACTTCTGATTCAGTTAGTTTAAGCATCGTTTCATCAATGACCAACACATCGTGTTTAACCACCGCTTCTTCTAAATGAAATGGAATATGTTGCCTCGATAAAAACACAAACTTAAATGCACTCGACGCATGCTTCATCGCCTGATGAATGCCATCAATTAAATCGTTATCATTGATATGTTGACAATCATCAAAAATAAGCATCACAGGTGGCAACTGATGGGTTACGTTAAACAAAAAGGTTAAAACTTCTTGAATGTGTTCTTGTTTTGACACACTTTCAAACATTGTTTTAAGTGATTCAAACTCAGCCCCAAGTGGCGCTTTTAACATATGAAGCATGCCATAAAAAAACATCCACACATCGTTATCTTTATCATCGAGTGCCATATAACAAACATGGCCATCAAATTGCTTAGCAATTCGGGCTGCAAGGGTGGTTTTACCCATTGCAGCCCCACCTGTGATGACCATGCTTTTTTCTTGATACGTTAGACCAATTCTTTTAGTGATATCCACATCATAAGGTTTCACTTTTGGTAAGACGAACTTAGATAACATCACTGTTTTTTGCATGTAGACCACCTCACTGATACCTTTATTTTATAGTGGTCGATGTTAAAACTCAATACCTACCTAGTTGTAAATGACGTTTAATCACCGAAAAAGCAATCATTAAAAACACACCAACAAACACCAACACGTAAACAATGTGTGTCCAAATGGTTTCACCTAAGTATAGGGCTTCACTTAATGCCATCAGTTGTCTTTGCGGCAACCATTCAATGATTGCATTAAGCACCGCTTGATTTGTATCCACAGGTGTAAAAGCACCTGACAATATAGACGTTAAAATCACAATCAATGAAAACAGTGCCGCCGCATTATCTCTAACTTTAATCAAACTCAACAACAATAACGCCAACGCCATTCCCGAGGCTACGCTTAAGGCAAACACCAACATATATTGTCCTAAATTTAGACCAATGGCTTGATTGAAAACCGTTGAAGCCATCACAATCACCAGCATCGCAATACCAATAATGATGATAAATCCGTACAACATCACTGAAAACAAATAACGACTTAGCGTTTGATTCGACATCATCATCCGACTTAAATTACCAGACAACTTATCTTCTATAAACAAATCTAAATAGAAAATACACTGCAAAAACAAAATAATCATCAAAAACCCAACAATCCTCAATGCGCTTGGTCTTGGTGAAGACATGAACTCACTTACCTCATCACCAGCCAAGTAAGCCTCTACTAAAGACACATAGGTATCACTGGTCATTGACTGCACCATGTACTCACCGTCTTCAACCAACACAAACACATCATATTCACCCATCATAAGGCTGGCTTGCGATGGTGTTTCATCAACCTTCTTTACACGCATAAAAGGCGCATCAAGGCTCACCGATGCTTCATCAGACAAATAAGCCACTGAAATGTTGGTTTCTGCTGTGTTTGAAATGACAAACGCCACAACCACAAAACTCAACGTTAAAAAGATCGACAAACCAACATAATAAGGTTTTGCTAAAATTCTTATAAACAAAGCTTTCAAAAACACCATCATAAATAAGCCTCCAATTTAAAACATTTTTGACACACCATTAAACACAACCCGCTAAGTAAAACAAGCACACCAACCGTTTTGAAAAGCACCTGATAACATTCATCATAAAGCGCTAAAAACGCACTTTCAATGACCCAACGAAACGGACTAACAACACTCAAGTTCCCAAAGGTTTCTCCAATGGCATAAGGCGAAAAAAACACCCCACCCATTAAAGCAAACACAATTAAAATAATCCCCAGTAGTTGATTGGCTGATTCTTCGTGTTTCAATAAAATCACAGTCATCACACCTAAACTACTCGCAAACAAACTCCCAGCTGATAACACCAATACCAACCACAACACATCTATCCCAAAATTCACAGAAAAGATCACACGCATAAACACAAGCGCAATCCCCATTGATAACAAGGAAAACAAAAACGTCGCCATGATTTTAGATCCGTATATTTGATAACGTTTAATCGGCGCATAACCAATTCGTAAATTCGCTTGCTTAATCGACACTTCCATAAAACTGTTGGTTGATATGACAGCCATATTAAACATAATAAACACAAGCAACGTAACCGTGTAATAATCATACGAACTGATGATATCCGTCGCAAACATCGACTGATTCAACACCCCCATCGCGGTTATCAACAACACAGGAAACAACGTTCCATATAGATTTAACGCAGGGTTAACCAATAAATTCAACACATCTCTTTTCACAATACTCAACACGCTTATTACCCCCTTAACGCATGCCCTGTTAAGTGTAAGAACACACGCTCCAATGTCGCTTTTTCTTTATTTAAATTACTTAACTTAATATGTTGATCAATCATCTCAGCGATGATCTTATCTAAGCAATCCACACCACGAACCACATCAAACATCAACCGGTTATCAGATACCTCAACACCTTTAACGCCATCAATGCGATAAAACGGTTGGGTATTGACGCTGCCATTTGCCTCAATGTCGATTGTAAACTTATCTGTATCGCCAAGCATTTTCTTTAAATCTTCTTTGGTCCCTTCTGTCAATATCTCACCGTGATCAATAATCAAAATTCGAGTCGAAATATCTTCTACTTCCTCCATATAATGCGATGTATAAATCACCGTTACCCCTTGATCTTTTAGAGCTTTAATGTAGTTTAAAATGTAATGTCTACTTTGCGGGTCAATCCCCACGGTTGGTTCATCAAAAATGATGACCTTAGGTTGATGCGCAACACCACACGCAATATTTAACCGGCGTTTCATGCCCCCTGAGAATGTTTTAGGTTTCCGGTGTTTCACCGATAAAAGCCCAACGTTATCAAGCGCATTTAAAGCTGCCGCTTCTAACGCTTCCCCCTTTAAACCATAAAGAGATGCATAAAATTTCACATTATTCAACGCACTGATTTCTTCATAAATCGCCAAATCTTGAGGGACGATGCCCAGTGAAGCTTTATACGTTGAAAGATTTTTTTCAAACGACTGCCCTTCATATGTAATCTCACCTTCATCTTTGGTCAAAATACTTGATAAAATGTTGATGGTTGTACTCTTACCAGCACCATTCGGACCTAAAAAGCAAAGCACCTCCTTTTCATAAACATCAAACGAAATCCCTTTTAACGCTTTAATATCTCCATAGCTTTTTTTTAAATTTCTGACGGATAATAAAGTTTTCACGTCAATCACTCCTTTCAACCACATGTTACACCATCTTTAAAACAGCCACATCAACCCAAAGGTTGATTTAACGGTTGAAACCATAAAAAAAGCGTTTGACAGTCCTGTCAAACGCTAAAACCCTTTCTTTTGTGATTCATAAGGCGGCTGATCACCGCGTTTAAACTCATCAACACTTGGTCCCTTTAAATGTTGTAATCGCCACATGCCATACACATAACTTAAGGCTAACACCAGTAATGTCACCGGAAACCCGAGTAAAGTATTGACCCACGCTAGTGACACCACATCATCTCCAAGGTATAAGATCGTTAAAATAAGCACCCTAAAAATCATCAACACCAACCACATGATGGTCACTTCCCTATAAGCCGGTAAAACATCGTCACGCCAATACCAAGGTAGCGGAAAATTTCTTGACACATGTGATAAAAGCGCCGCCAATGGTTTGCCAATAATCAGCGTCATCAAGGTAGCAAAGGTTACAAAGGCATTGCCTAAAATTTGTGGTAAGAAAAAACCACTAGCCGTTCCCGCCACATAAGAAAACACAGCCGCAACCATAACACCAAACAACCCAAACAAGGCATACCCTAATGCGTGTTTTTTGAACAAACGGTTAAAAAACAACAAGACACCAGCGATTAACGCCAAAACAAGAGCAGCGCTTAAATCTAAAAACTGAAAGGCAACCACAAACACCAACGGTGGCGCCACCGCATCAATCGTTTTACCTTTTAAAAACCGCGCAATTTCATCTTTTAAGTCTTTCATAATTTGCCCCCAGTAAGAACGATTCGACACTGTCGTGTTTCATCGCATGATATAAGATATACACACTGGCGGTTAAAAACCCAAATACCATCATCGAAACAACCCATATCACCATTAATGATGGCTTGGTCTCCCGGTACACAATCCAGGCAGAAAACAAAAAGAACCCCACATACAAATCAACCACCGACACAATTCCCCACGGATTGTTTAAAATCACAGACCCATCCATAAAAAAATCGCCACCAATAAACCCATACAACAACACACTCACCATCGCAATGGTGCCTACCAAACTCAATCCCTTAATCACGTTCATATCATCACATCCCTATCATAATAATATTAGCATACACCGCTTTTAAAAAAACCTCAAAACAAATACAACACAAGATGATTAAGCATATTGTACCACAGCTAAGGCTAGCTATCATATAATAGGTTTGAAAGGACTGTGATTATCATGCAATCATTAAAAGGGATTCACCACATCACCGCCATCACCAGTAGCGCTGAGAAAATATATGCGTTTTTTACCCATATTCTTGGCATGCGACTGGTTAAAAAAACCATCAACCAAGATGACATCGACACCTATCATTTATTTTTTGCCGATGATGAAGGCTCCGCTGGAACTGACATGACCTTTTTCGATTTTAAAGGCATACCCAAAAAAACACCCGGTAAGGACGACATCACCCGTTCGTACTTCCGTGTCCCAAGCAATCAAGCCATTGATTACTGGGTTAAACGCTTTAAACACTACAACGTTTCATTTGAAAAACCACACACACAATTTGACCGTCAAGTGCTTTATTTTCAAGACTTTGATGAACAAAACTACGCACTCATCTCTGATGAAAACGACCAAGGCGTTCCCGCAGGCACCCCTTGGAAAAAAGGCCCTGTTCCCAATGAATATGCCATCACCGGCTTGGGTCCTGTGATGTTGAGCATTAGCGATGAAGCAAAAATCACCACCGCCTTAACCAAACATCTCGGCATGAAAAAAATCGATCAAGCTAACACATTGATCTTATTTGAAATGGGCCAGGGTGGTAATGGTGCGCGCGTGATTGTGCATGTAACAAAAGACAAACAACCCGCCATGCAAGGCTATGGCAGCATCCATCATGTGGCCTTTCGCATCCAAGACAAAGAAGCCCTCGATCAATGGACCACTTACTTAAACACCATCGGTGCACCAAACTCAGGCTTTGTTGATCGTTTCTATTTTAAGTCGCTTTATACCCGGTTATACCCTGGTTTATTATTTGAATTTGCCACAGAAGGCCCAGGCTTTATCGATGATGAAGAAACCTATGAAACCCTCGGTGAAACCTTAGCCTTGCCACCCAAATTTAGACAAGAACGCGCACACGTTGAAAACATGGTTAGACACATTGACACCGTTCGTTCAAACAAAACCTTTAAAAAAGAGTACTTCTAAAAAAAAAGCGCTGATTTCAGCGCTTTTTTTATGATTAATCGAAATATTCATTCAACTCATCGATGCTATCGATCGTGACGTACTCTGGTACGACAAGACCAATACGGGCACCTTCAAAGTTTGGATGATACTCTTCCCAGTCATCTGAGAACGACTCAGCATACTGAGCATGTGTATGTGGTAACCACGCGTGAGGCATGAAGTCTAAGTTCCCGTTGGCAAGGTCTTGGAATACTGGTCCAGCATCTGCCATGATTAAGGTTACGTCATAGTTCATTTCTTCTTCGAGTAATACTTTAATGGCATGTGCTTGTGTGATGCCGTCTTCCCAGCTCACATAACCAACTTCAAGTTCTGCGCCTTCACCATCTGCGCCCTCAGGAATCCAAGCTTCCCAAACGTCGCTATTGTTTTCATACCAAGTGTATGCAGCATCATAATCTGTATCATCTTGATCAGCTTCAATAAAGGCCCCAATCAAATCACCAAAGGTGTTTTCATCGAAATAAATGTTGTTTAGTAATTCAACCACATCTGGATGATCATCGGTAAGACCAGTACGTCCTACTGGGACAATGTCTTCAGCAGCACCAAAGGTACCTTGTGGATCTTCTAAGAATTTAAGGTTATATTCAGAGAACTTAAAGTGTGGAATCCAACCGGTCACAACAATCCATTCTTCATTCTCAATGGCTGAACCAAGCTGTGACACCATGGCAGTCTCACTAGATGTTAGTAAGTCCATCTCTAAGTTATAATCATCAAGGGCATTATCCGCAGCGGCCATAATACCAGCGCCACCTTCAATGCCGACGATATCTGGGTTTTCGGCGAACTCTCCATCTGCGCCATCACACGCAGCTAACGTGAACGCAGCTGTTAATGATAAAGCTAATAGTAATAATTTTTTCATAATAATAAACTCCTCCTAAAGAATTTTTAT
>PWKX01000153.1 GCA_003559585.1 Mollicutes bacterium
CGACGAAGAACGTTTGACGTGGCCGGTTTATGTTTTTGCGGTTCCTACACTTGTGGTGATGGTGCCGTTCTATATAACTTTGAACCTAACATTGGCAACTTTGTTCTTTCTAGAACTTCCGCGCTCTCTACAATTTACCGCCCGGTGCCAACGCCACCTCTATGATGACACTTGGAGAGGGGCACAGGCCCGTTGGTGGTGCAGACATTTCCTAGACCCCTACGACCCTGCTGGAAAGCATTGCTGATGAACTATCTAACCAACCACATTATTCATTTGATGAACTCCAATCCCCGAACCACCGAGATTGTCTCGGCTATTGCCGCTATTGGGTGGGTGGTTGGTTCTCTTATCGGTGAGGGACTAGGATTCTATTTAATAGACCGAGAAAGTTATTCCCTTGTCGTCCAATTTCTACCGCAGTATTGGTGGACCTTTCTATTTGCTGCTGTTGGATTGTTCCAGATGGGGGCGTTATTTTCTTTCTCGTTGTATTACAGGCAGTTAGCAGCTTCTCTTGCATCATCTTTGTGGTTTAGCTTGTCTATTCTACTACTTATGGAGCAAATATACAATCCTGCGGCTTGGGTGTATTTAACTATTGCTACAGCAAACTGCTGGGCTTTTTCCCAAATTCCGAGGCATAACAAATATGAAAAGGAATAGATATGTGGAACGACCTAGCTACAGCAGATTGGGGGGCTCTCGGACCAATATTTGCGATTATTGGGATGGTGTTTTTCTTGCTGACTGGGAAGTTTTTAGATCGGAGAAGTAAAAGAGAAGACTTAGCCTACCAACGGGATAAAGACTACTTCAATAGACAATCAGAAGAAATCCAGAGGTTGGTAGATCAGCACAACCACTGCACTGAAGAGTTATCACGAATTCAAATTGAACTAGCGGGATTACATAGAGATTTGGCAATTAAAGATACAGAAATCATGTTAATGCAAGCAGAACTACAGCACTGTAAGGAGAAATTAGGCGAATGAACTGGTTTGATAAGGAAGAATTTGTACGGCCTCATCCCCATACAGGGGATAAGATTGATTGGTGGCGGAAGATGGACCCAAATCTCCTAGTGATTATGGATGAGTTCCGAGAACTGTGGGGGACATATGTAATTATCTCCCCCTCGCCTTGGGCTCTTGGGCGCTTCACAAACACCTCCAGTCAACATAGTTATCCCCGACACGGCATGGTGAAGGGTGTTGATTTGATGCCTTACGGCATTGAAGAGCGGGGATTGAGAGAAGCCTACAACCTTGCATTACAGACAGGGGCCGGAGGTATTGGACTCTACCCCGATTGGAATCCTCGCCCCGGTATACACTTAGACAGCCGCCCTAAAGGCACACGCCCTGCCCAATGGGCCGGGATTCGAGATGATAAGGGGCGTGTTCGGTATGTAGGTGTAGAGGAAGCATTCAAATAAATGATTGTACTAAGAATTGATGGTGATACAGCAGACCTTCATGTTGGGGATTTTGAATGTAGGTGTTTGATCCCTAAAACAGAGCGGGGAGAATATTCCCTTAGTGTGATGGAGATTGGCGGAGAGGACGTATGGGGAATCCACAATCGGTGGTTTTTTCATACAGGACATTCACTAACAGACGTTAAGAGCGGACCCATCGTAGGAGATGAAATTGTTACATACAATGATCGTTATTTCATTCGCAATAGCCGCAATGTTCTAGACCAGCTAAATGAAGTGTTGTTTACTAGAAATGTGTGGGAGATGAAAATTGTCTGAGCACCCCGATCCAGAAGTTTGGTGGAAGAACCGGCGTAGGCAGGGTTGGTACGGCGTAGTGGGAGCAGCGTTACACGTCCCTGCATTTTTGTTTGGATTAGCATGGCTAGGGCCTGAAACAATGGAATCTGCCCAAGCCATGTTCCAAACCTCATTTTGGGGGCACATTGCCCTAGTGGTTGTCTACAATGGTGGGGCAACATTAGTGGATGCTTTCGCTAAATACAGGAGTGGTATATGAAACGTATCTTGGGATATATTGTAGGGGCCGTAGGGGCTATCCTAAGCCTCTTGTTAATGCTTTTTAAGCACCAGAGGGACAGTGCTAGAGAAGAAGCCGAAAAAGAGCGCAGAGAGCGCCAGACTAGCGATGAGAGGCTAGAACAACGCACCAAGAGCCAAGAAGCCGACCAAGCTGGGGAAAAGAACACTCAGGAAATGAGAAAGAAAGCCAAACAAGAAGCAAAGAAGGGGAAGAGAGATGCTTTTGAAGACTCTAGCTGGGACTAGCCTTATCCTGCTATTGGTGGGGTGTGCCACAACAGAAACCATCTTTGTCCAAGAACCCCTCCCCCTGCCTGAAAGACCTGTTCTCCCCACAGTGGATAGTGAAGAATTAGTGTGTCTTTCTGACACAGTTTATTCCAATCTGGCTGAAAGAGACGCCGCCCTACGAGGACATATAGGACGGCTGGAAGATATTATTCTGACAACTCACTAGGCTCTCCATTTCCCATTGATGATTGTAATGTGACTGCGTTTCCCATCTGGATAGAGAACAACATGACTCTGTAGCCAGCTAGACGGACCCTTGGCATAACTCATATCCTCTGTACACACACCAGCAGCATAGGCCCCGTCTCTCGTTTGAGGTGAATGGCAATGTCCGTGTGTAATCTTGCTCCCAATCTTGGAGAGATTATTCACACTCCCCCTCGCTCCGTTGGGTCCGTAGTGTCCATGATTCCCATGTTCAACCCCTACCACCTCAAAACTATCGTCTACATCCAATAGTGTTAGATTAGAATGGTTGGATAGCCTACCAATCCACCAAGTAAAGGGGTCCGGGGTATTCTCCCCTTGGTGGTCAATCGTACTGTTTCTCAGCATCCACAGGGCTGTCTCTAGGTAGAAGTCTGCATTGGTCAGGTCACTACGCCAGTCCG
>PWKX01000033.1 GCA_003559585.1 Mollicutes bacterium
GCGTCAGATATTCTGGATCTGGATCGGTTTTAATGTCATCGAGTTGATTGAATTTTTGATTGGCTAACAACAAATCCCGGTTAAAGCGAATGTCTTTATCGCGGTCAAACTTTAAGAAAAAGTCATGGCCTTTACGGCTTAAGACAACGGGAAAAAATAAAAGTGGGGCTTTGGTGATAAACCCTTCGCCTGGTAATTTACCTTCGATGAAGGGATATGCAATGTATAAATGATAAGAACCAGTTTCCTTAGCATCGCGGTTAACATGTCTGTTTAACAGTGTTAACCGACGATAAAACGCATCCTGCGTGTGATGTTTAGTGTCGGTTAGTTGAATGGGTTTGGTATGAATATTTCTTAAAAAGGTATCAAAACTGATGGTTTCTGGGGCGCTGAATAAATCAAGCCCTAATTTTTGTGATAGTTTACCGGTGTATAAGTTCCGGTTTCGTTTTGATATGTTTGTTAAACGGTCTTTATAATCAGCAAGTATTTTTTTAGATTTTTTTGAGACGTTAACTTCTTGAATTTGTTGGTGTTTAAATTTATAAATCTCACGTAAAAAATCCTCGGCATACCGTGCGATAAACACATCGCCTAAACCTTGGATTGCTTTGAAATCTGATTGTTTTAAAGGTTTGCGCTTCGCCATCTCTTTTAACGCGTCATCAGAACAAACCACGGGTATGCGTCCTGTGGCATCTTTATCGCGAATTTTCAACTTATCTCGCACGTCTGATAAGGCTTCAAGTAATGGGTCTTTTCTTAAAGGCATAGTGAGTCACATCCTTGATGTTTTGTATCTATAGTTTATCATATTTTTCAGTAATCTGTTGTTGAAGTTCACATCAAAAATACTATCTTATTTCTTTTTAAGCGTGGTACAATATATTTAGTGTATAACATTTGAAAGGATGTGTTCTTATTGCCAGTTGTTTTTGGATTTGAACACATGGTGTATTCTGTTGTTTCAATTGGTTTGTTAAGCAGCTTGGTTTGGGTGTTTTTAAAACTTGCAAAGACACCAAAACAACAAGCATATGGGTTTAAAATTGCTGGTCTTTTACTGCTTGCTGCGATTGTATTTAACCGGTTAAGTATTGTTTTAATGGGTGGGCATGTCTCTAAGATTTTGCCCGGTACTTTTTGTGGTCTAAACGCGTTGTTGCTATCGATTGGACTGCTTGTTTTTAAACGAAACCATGCGTTTTTCCACTGTGTGGCTTTTATCGGCTTTTTAGGTGGTTTAATCACGATGGTTTATCCTGATTTCATTAATCAAAGCACATCAATTTTTTTACCCGAAAACCATCTCTGGGCTCATGCATCATTCTTTGATTGTTTTTATTGTCATCGCCATGGTTAAAAGTGGCTATGTAGTCCCTAGTATTAAAAAATGGCATTACATGGTCATTGGGTTATCGTTTTATATGAACTATGGCTTATTTTTAATCACAATGTTAGGGTATGATGATGCGATGATCATTTTTAATCCCATTTTAAGCAACACCCCATTGAACTGGTTGGTGATGGGCGTGATTGTGCTTGTGCTTCATGGGCTGTTTCTTTTGATATATAGCTATTTTCAACACACGTTCAAACAAAAACCCGCGTTGCTTTAACCAACAAGCAACGCGGATTTTTTATGTCAATAAACGCAAACTATTTAAGATAACCAAAATGGTTGATACTTCATGCATCAAAACCCCAAAGGGTAAATTAAGAATACCAAAAAGGTTACTGATGAGCAGTAAGACAATCACGGCGATTGAAAATACCACGTTTTGAGTGATGATGCGTCGCATCTTGTTTGACAAGGTGAACACATCGGTAAGTTTCGTTAAATCGTTGTCCATTAAAACAATATCACTGGTTTCTAAGGAGACATCAGTCCCTGCGCCCATCGCGATTGACACATTGGCCTGTGTTAGGGCTGGGGCATCATTGATGCCATCACCAAGCATGAGCACATGGCCTTGTTTTTGGTAGGTTTTGACATGGCTTAATTTATCCTCAGGATAACAATCACTATGAACGTGTTTAATGCCTAAGGTTTCAGCGATTTGATTGGCACTATAAGCGTGGTCACCTGTCATTAATACAACCTTGATTTTGAATGTGTGTAGTGCGTTAATGAGTGCTTTTAGATTTGGTCTTAATGAGTCTTCTAAAGTGATAAAGCCAATCATGGTTTCATCTTTATAAATGCCAACATGTGAGTATGCCTGGTCATCTAAGGATGAGAATTGTTCATCAACCCACGGTGTTTTAGGATGATCAAAACGGCCAACTTGATAGGTCGAATCCCCAATGGTTGCACTAACACCAGCCCCAGAGGTTTCTTGGGTGTTGAGGCTTGTCAAGGCCTCAGTCTCATCAAAATGTTTTAAAATGGCGTTGGCTAAGGGATGGGTTGATTGTGATTCTAAGGCTTTGATGACTTGAAAAAGATAATTTTTATCTTCTTTAGGGTCGATGTAGACGTGTTTAACTTCTGGTTCGCCTGTGGTTAAAGTCCCTGTTTTATCAAACACAATGGTTTTGATATCTTTTAATGTTTCTAAGTGACTACCACCTTTAATTAAAACACGGTTTTTAGATGCACGAGAAAGCGCTGATAATTGCGCGGGGGCGATCGAAGCAACCAGGGCGCAAGGTGAGCCAACAACTAAAACAATGGTCCCACGATAAAATGATTCACTAGCGCTTAGCCAACCAAACAAAGGTGGTAAAAACATATAGACTAAAGCCATCGCAATCACGACGTAGACATAATAACGTTCAAAGATTTCGACGTTGCTTTGTGCTTCTGATTTATCCGCTTGAGCATCTTTCACAAAATCAACGATTTTTTGAACGATCGATTCTTTTGGGTCTTTTAAGCATTGGACAGTAATCATGCCATCCACGTTGATACTAGAAGCATAGACCTTATCATGAACTTGCTTATCGACGGGCATCGGTTCACCGGTAATGGCAGCTTCTTTAACGGTGGTTTGTCCTTCACTGATCACACCGTCAACCGGCACCATGTCGCCTGGTTTTACCAATACATATTGTTGGGGCTTAATTTGATCAACTGGCACTTCTATTTCTTCACCGTTTTGAAGCAGGCGAGCAGTTTTTGGAGATAAATCCAACAACCCTTTTAATTCTTTTTCACTTTTTTTCGTGGCATACGTTTCTAAGACACCGCTAATGGAAAAAATCAAGATCAAGATGGCGCCTTCTCCAAAATTACCCGTTACAAACGCTGATAAAGCGGCTAAAACCATTAAAATTTCAACATTTAAGTGTTTATTGCGTTTGGTTAATATCACGCCTTCTTTGGCTTTATAAAACCCGCCAATGATATAAGCAATCGCAAAGATTACAGCCACGGGTGTGGTTTTACCGAGAATGGCTTGTAAAATAAATGCGGCAATGATCAAAAGCAAACCTAGTGCCGCTGCAAAGATTTGTCTTGTGAGTAAATACGCTTCGTGTTTAAATAGTTTAGACACGGCCATCCCTCCCTTGGTAATCAATACAATCTTAACACTGATTACAGTTTTTACAAATAAGTCCGTGTTTTATTACAAATAAGTGATAAATTGATTTTAACATAAAAATGGTTGAATGGATGGATAACTTTGCTTAACTATTTTTTTTCTATTTAATCTTCACCGTTAAAAAAACCACAAATGACAAACGCGCTTGTCTTTTGTGGTTTTTTACCGTATGTGGTGCTCAGTGTTGGCATCGATACCCATTCATTGACGTTAGTTCCCCTTTAAACTAGCGGCAATGCAACGTTAATAACAAAGGTGTTGAGCACCACACCGGCTAAGCTTAGTTTAGCTGTTCAATGCTCATAATAAAAGTGGAGTTTAACAATACTGAACACATTCCATGATAAGTGAACCGCTTTTATAAACGAATAAACTTGGTCTTAGCATCATCGGTGTGATAAAGTTTGTAGCCTTGATAGTATTTAAGCATATATTCATAGATATGAAGGGCGTAAACGATGTTGGTGATCAGCACAACAGGAATAAGCAATAAATCAAACGGCCCGTGGTTAGAAATGGATTCACCGTTTAAAAAAAGCACCCCCATCACCACCAATAAAAACATATCAAACCCATAAAGCAATTGAAACAACCACATATTAAAGTGATGCGGGATGTTTTTAAAAGCAATCGGTTTACGGCTGGTGATAACTGGCACGTGGATGATTAAGGTGAGTAAGTACACAAACAACCAGATGATGGCCAAAACAGAAAACAACTGTATGCTATCAAACATCTCAACGACTTGATAGACGACAAAGGCAAACATCATCGCAAAAAAGCTAACAAGCGCTTTTACAATAAGAATCACAACGGGGATGATGGCTGGTTTTTCTTCTTCTGGTGGTTGTTTATACATGACGTCATTATTTAAGGGCACATCTAATTCCAAGTACGATTGATTTAAGCTTTTAAATTTAAGTACAATGCCATAAACAATCACCACAGACCAAAATAAGAGGAACATAAAATCAAAGAAGCGTGATTCTAAATACAGTACTAAAATGGTTGATAATAAGGCAACAACAATAAAACCCATTTGTAAAGGAGAGCGGGCATCTTGCAGTGGATAATACTTTATTTTTTTAACTTTATTTGAGGGGGAGACATCGCCATCAATATCATCAAACAATTGATCATAGCTCACCTCAAACAAATCAACCAACTGCACAATGATGTGATGCGGTGGGTCGTTTTTACCAGACTCATAGTTGCTGATGGATGATTTACTAACAAACAGTTTTTTGGCCAAATCTTGTTGACTTAGCCCGTGCTGTTTTCTTAATTTTTGAATGTTTTCTCCGAGTTTTTCCATATTGATCCCCTTTTATTAACCGGTACCGTCATCAAAGACGCTATGCCTGTTTAATTTTAATGCCTAATAATGTACAAAGTTGTGGCGCTTGGGTTTCATTAATGTGCATGCCTTCAACATCCGTTGCACCAATGCGCATGTTGGTGATGTTGGCGGTTGAAACATCGATGGTTTTAAATGAGGTATCGTGAATCAATGCTTTTTCAAGATCGGTTTCATCGAACACGACATCTTTTAACGTGGTATGAAAAAAGCTGCTTTCTGGTAGTGTTGTTTTAATAAAGTGAACGGTTTTTAATTTACAATCTGTGAACCCAAGATATTGTGCCTTGGTTTCATTCATTAAAACATGTTCAATGTGACTGTCTTTAAACAAAGTTCCATCTAATTTTGAATGATTGAATGTTGTGCGAATCACCGAAGTATGGTCGCAAGTGTTGTTGGTAAACGCGACGTTTTCGAAGTGACAATCCATCAACTCTAGTCTTGTGAAATCACATTGTTTGATGACACAGTTGGTAAACATCACCTCATCAAAGATGACGTGATGATGTTTTTGAGCTTCGATGTAGACATCTTTTAAATGGACACCTTCGATGCGCGCATCGTTTTTTAAGGTCAGTTGATGTTTGAGTTTGAAACCCTGTGGTGGGTGTTTGGGTGGTTGTCGTTTTTTCATATAGGCTCCTAGCGTTGTTGTATCATCATGCGTCTTCTTCTTGTGGATAGCGCATCTGCCAGTCTTTTCTTAAAGCGTCCATTTGTTTTAAGACGGCAATGGACGTTGAAGCTGGCATGATATGGCTTTCAAGTTTACCTGCCTTCAAGCAATCGATGACCGCTCTGATTTGATATTCAAATCCGTTAACATCATGGGGATAAGCAATGGTATTGATGTGTTGGTTGTTCAAATCATAGATATGAGCATGTTCAGAAGCCCAAAATCTAGGTAACTTGATGATGCCTTTGGTGCCTTTAATGATGGCATCACGGTTAACTGGTTTATCTAGTGATGCCGATAAAGTGGCGGTGGCGTTTTCATAATGATAGGTGATGGTTTCTTCTAAATCAGTGCCGGTGTGATAAAAGGTTACTTCTGAGGTTATTGTTGTTGGTTCACCTAAAATCAAATTGGCTAACGTGATTGGGTAAATACCAATATCTAGTAAAGCCCCACCGCCTAAAGCGGGGTTAAATAACCGGTGTTCATCATGTTTATCGGGTTGAAAGTGAAAATTAGCGTTCAGTTCAACCACATCACCAATCACGCCATCATTTACCGCTTTAACGACGGCTTGAATGGTAGGTAAAAAGCGGGTCCACATCGCTTCTAACACAAACACACCACGTTGATGGGCTTTGTCATATACCGCTTGGGCTTGCACGCTGTTTAACGTAAAAGCTTTTTCACAAATGATTGGTTTGTTATAATCAAGGGCTTCCATCATATGTTCATAGTGTAGCCCGTGTGGGGTGGCAATGTAAACACAATCCACAGCTTCATCTTGATATAAATCTTGATATGAATCGTAAGCTTTTTTAAACTGATGCTTGTCTTTAAAGGCTTCTGCTTTTGCCATGTTTCTTGATGCCACAGCATAAGCTTCTCCCTCTGTGGCGCTTAAGGCTTCAGCGAATGTATGCGCAATGTTCCCAGCGCCAATAATGCCAAATTTTATCATCGTTTCACTCCTTATATTTTAATTGTGCTTGATCGTTAAAATACGTTTTATACCCTAATTGCACAAACAATAAGACCGTTAGTGACACACTGCCTAAAATGCCTAACATGATGGCAATTTGATACTCGATGGCGGTTAAAGGGCTTACGCCTGATAAGATTTGACCGGTCATCATGCCTGGTAGGAAAATAATGCCCATCCCCAGCATCGAATTGATGGTGGGGATGATGGCGGCATCAAAGGCTTGGTCAACCAAATGTTTTGAAGCTTTTTTTGGCGTTGCACCTAACATTAAGGCGTTTTCAATCGACGCTTTATGGGTTGTCATATCTTGTGTTAATTTGTTGACACCAATTGAAATGCCCGTCATGGCATTTCCGATGAGCATCCCTGCAATTGGAATAAAATACTGTGGGTCATACCAAGGCGATAGACCAATCACAACAACAATGAAATAAAGAACACTAATGAGTGTGCCACTTAGCATTGAGATGACAATGATGCGCTTGAGGGCTTTGTTGATATGTTTACCAGCGCGTTTGATGATGGTATAAATCGCAAAAGCTTCCATGATGAGTATCACCAGCACGGTAAGTAAGGGATGTGACACATCAAATAAAAAGACTAAAACATAACCAACAATCACCAGTTGTACCGTCATTCTAAGCGTTGCGATGATGAGCAGGGTTTCACGTTTAAGCTTTCTAATTTTAACAATGATGAGTAACACAATCACAAATATAAACGCAGCGCCTAATTGATAAAGGGTTAGTTGAATGATGTCATTCACGAACGCCACCACCTTGAACCAGCTGACCATCAACCATGTTGATGATGGTATCCGCGTAGCGTTTGGCAATGGTGTCTTGATGGGTAATCATGATTAAGGTTTTTTGATGTTTTTTGGTATATTCGACGACTTGTTTGATGATAAGGTTGGCGGTTTGTTCATCTAGGGAAGCCGAAGGCTCATCTAATAAATAGACGTCTGGTTTCATCAATAACATCCGCCCTAAGGCTAATCGTTGTTTTTCACCACCAGATAAAGTATCAACCTCATCGCTTAACGCTTTGTTTAACTCAACGATTTGCAACATGCGCTTTAAGTGATCAACATCAACCGGCGCTTTATCTGAAAACAAACGGCCTATTTGTAAATTGTCTTCAACCGTATGCGGGTACAAAGAAGGTGTTTGAGCTAGCATCACCACTTGACGTCTTAAGGCAACTGAATCGATGGTGTCGATGGGTTTGTCATGAAAGAAAATGGTACCCTCATCAGGTGTTATCATTTTGTTTAATAGTTTTAATAACGTTGTTTTACCGGCTCCGCTTTTACCAAGGATACAAGTAATTTTTTCTGATTCAATCGATAGGTTATCAACTTTGACGATGTGTTTATAACGAACGTTTTTTAATGTGAACATCCTTAACCTCCGCACGATGTTTGGTTATGTTTAGTGTATCATGTTTTTAAGCTTTTGGCTTGTTCAACTTTAGCAATCACATAAAAAAAACACCGAATGCGTACATTCGGTGTTGGTTAGAACGTTAAACTAATCTCTTAAGTTGTTGCGACGTTCTTGATACGCATCGCGCATTTCTGACATACGTTCACGTGCGTTTTCACGGATTGAATCGTAATCAGGGATGTCTAACTCATCATGGTTATCCATGTGTTCTTGCACGCGGTTAGCGGCACGTTCACGCATGGCTTGTCCGTGTTGCATTGCAGTTTCTCGGCGTTCTTGGGCAAAGGCTTGCATGTTTTCACGGTGATAGCCTCTTAAAATGCTCATGATCTCTTGATGTGATAATTCAAGCGCTTCTTCAAGGGTTAGTTCTTCATCTATCTCTACCGCTCTTGATAGCATACGCGCTTGGCCTGGGCTGATGTCGTATGTTTCAGCTAATTCAAAATAGGTCTCATTCATGCCGCCGCCAAAGATGGCTGCGCCAATCCCTTTTGAGCCTAAAAAGCCTTCAATGTGGTCAATGCGTCCTGGTTCTTTTGTTTCATCATCAACGGTAACGGTGATGATGTTTTCTTCTGAATCAACGTCAATATAACCTAACTCGATGGCTTGGTTTAAATAGATTTCAATCGCTTCATCGATATGAAGACCAACTAGTTCTAAGTCTGCAGCAACGATGACCGCATCTTCGTTAACTAAGTCAATGCTAATCACCATGTCGTCTTCATCGGTTAAGAATTCAATCGATGGGTTGATGTCTAAGGCTGTATAGGATGTTGGTGAACTTTCTTCTTGTGTTAAGGCATCACATGCCACAAGGGTTAAACTCCCGATTAATAAAATACTAAATGCTAATAATTTTTTCATGATATCGCTCCTTTTTTATTTTTTCTTTCACTAACTAAACAGTTCGCAAGCATTATTTATTGGTAAAGATTAAAAATAATGTAAATCGTGATACACTATGAGTAGGTGATGACGATGAAACGACCGTTTAAATTCATACTAAATCGATTAAATTTGATCTTACTGCTTTTACTCATTCAATTGATTATTTTTGTGATGATGATTTATTACTTATCATCATTTTGGCAATGGCAAGGCTTTTTTATTTTAATGTCGATGTTTATTGTTGTTTTTTTAATTTCTAAAGAAGACAACCCTACCTACAAGTTATCTTGGATTATTCCCATCATGCTGTTTCCTGTGGTTGGTGGGGTGTTTTATTTATTTTATAAGTACCGCAACATTAAGAAAAAAGATGTCATTCGGTTTCGGGAAATCGAACGAACTAGACAGTATTATTTAAAAGACCATCAAGAACAACTACATGAAAGAGTCGCCCTTTATTTGAAAAAACACGGTTGGACTTCCTTTCATCAAACCAAAACCGACTACATCGATTCAGGCCAACAAATGCTTGCACGTTTACTTTATGATATCAAACAAGCGAAACATTTTATTTTTTTAGAGTTTTTCATCATTAAACCCTCCTCGATGTGGGATGACATATTAAGCGCTTTAAAAGCCAAAGCCGCTGAAGGGGTTGAGGTGTCGATCATTTATGACGATTTCGGTTCGACTCAACTCAGTTATCATACGCCGCGCACGTTAATAAAGGACGGCATCCATGCGTATAAATTCAATCCCCTAAAAATTAGAATTAACTTTGCCAATAATTTTAGAGACCACCGTAAAATTGTGGTGATTGACAACAACATCGGTTATGCCACTGGAAACAATATAGGTGATGAATACATCAACCTCACACAACCATACGGTCATTGGTTAGATACTGGCATTCGCCTTGAAGGCGATGCGGTATGGTCCTTAACGGTGTCGTTTTTAGATACCTTAACCTTTATCACCGGCCAAGATTTTGATTATAAGACCTATGACTTTGGCATCAATCACAAAGCACACGACGGTCATGTTATGCCGTTTACCGATAACCCCATTAACGATGAAGAAATCACCAAAAACGTCTACATGTCGCTTATTTATAGCGCCAAAACATCCATTAAAATCACAACCCCTTATTTAATCATCGACCCTGAATTTAAACACGCTTTAAAAACCGCAGCGAAATCAGGGGTGGATGTATCGATCATCATTCCGGCAATTCCCGATAAAAAGCTCGTTTATATGGTTACGAAAAGTCATTTACCAACCTTATTATGTGATGGGATAAAAATCTATACCTATACACCGGGTTTCATGCATGCAAAAATGATGATAATTGATGATGATAAAGCCATCATTGGCACCGCCAACTTAGACTACCGAAGTCTTTATTTGCACTTCGAAAACAGTGTGTATTTATATAAAACCAAAAGCATTCAAGCGATGCGTGATCATTTTGGGTTATTAGAAGAATCAAGTCAATTGATTGATAAAGACGCCAAGTCAAACGTGATCGTTGGCGCGTTTCAATCACTGCTTAGGTTGTTTGCAACCATGATGTAACATCAAAAAAGGTTAGCTTTTAGTTTAGGCTAACCTTTTTAAATTTACGGTTCAAAACTGCGAATTTGATTTGAATCAGGATGGATTTGGTAGATGGTACTCGCGCCTGTATGGCGGTAATAAAGCCAGTGATTAACCACATACAAAGCATCCACCGGTTCTGTGAAAACAGTGATTACTGCTTTGTTTGATGGATCATCTAAAGGCACTTTATATAAGGTTTGTTGGTAAACGTAATATAGATGGGTACCATCAAAGTTTAAATGTTTAAACGCATGCACAGAACCACCGTGTATTAAAGTAAATGGTTCGTCTTGTTGGTGATGATATATAAACAACCCTGACCCATCCGCCTTATCCACAAACATCGCGATGTTCGCATATAGGTAATCGGTTAAATTAAGCACCAAATAGTCATGGATGATAGACACATCAAAGTCGTCTTCAAATTTAGCCCATGTGGACGAACCAGCACCGGTGCCACCATCACGCATTTGCATGGTGAGACTGCCCTCACTTAGTAAGTAAACACGCCCACCATATTCATCCAGTTTAACAACGTTGGCAATCCGGCTTAGAATGCCGTGATCGTTTGGACGATAATGTCCCCAGTAAAGGCCTAAATCACCTTGATAAATGATGTGATAACGTGTTTGCACACGGTGTAAAAAATAAATCCCTTCATGCATGTCTTCTAATCGTTTGGTGATGGTTTGATCGGTAAAATCATAGCGGTAAAGCCCGTCGGTGTCATCGTTAATGTAATAAAGATAGTCACCAGCCATGTTTAAATACGTTGCTTGCCCACTTGGAACGCTAAACAAAACCGTGGTGCTTTCTTGTGCGACATCAAAAGCATAGACTTTGTTGCCCACACTGATGTAGTGCTGATTGTCATTTAAGTTAAAACTCACGTGACCACCTTGATGCACATTCCCACTTGTGTTGCCGTTTGACATGCCATAAAACCAATGCCACTCATCGGCTAATAGCGGTTCATCATTGCCGTTACCATTGTCATCGCCGTTACCATTGTCATCGCCGTTACC
>PWKX01000173.1 GCA_003559585.1 Mollicutes bacterium
ATGACCAAGCGCCAGTTTTTCACTGGTAGCTTCGCCGTGCACATCAACAATGATGTGATCTGAATCAATGGTTTTTAAGATGGCATCCAACCCTTCAAAGGGATTATTTAGTGGGTCGTTCATGAAGATTCGACCCATCACTTGAATCACCGAAACACGGATGCCATTGTAATTGATGGTCAAAACCCGTTTCCCAGGCACACCATCAGGATAATTTAGAGGCCGAACGATGTTGGCTTCATCAATGTAATCAAAAATTTCATCTTTTGAAAAGGCATGATTGCCTAAAGTAACCCCTGCCACACCCATCGCCATCAATTGTTTATAGTCTTTTTGTTTTAAACCAAGCCCATTTGATACATTTTCACCATTAACAAACAAAAGATTATGGGGATAATCTTCTTTAATATTTGGTAAAAACCGCTTTACTGCTTTTAACCCGGTATCACCGTATATATCACCTAAATAAACGATACGCATAACTAGCCTCTTTCTAAATAATCAAAATATTGTGCTTCATTAAGTAGCGCAGGGTAGTCCCAAAAAGCATGGGCTTTAATCATCGCTTTTATCTCATGAAGATAAACGTAGGAAACAGCGCTTACTTCGTTTGAATCTAACTTAACATCATTTAAATCAACCCTTTGATCGGTATGATAAACCATGGTAATGGTGTTGTATTCATTGTGTGATGAAACAATGCGGGCTTTAATTTTTAACTGCGAGGCATCTAAGGTGATGCCGAGTTCTTCTTTGGTTTCTCTTAAAGCCGCATGAAAAGGACTTTCTTTTGGGTTAGGCAATCCACTTGTGATGGCCCATTGATAAGGAATCGGGTCTTGTTTTTTATTGCGTTTTTGAATTAGATAACGACCCTTCTCATCTTCAATCCACACATGCACAACATAGATAAACTCACCGTCTTTTAACGGTTGATGGCGTGGTTTGATTTTATGGCGCGGTTGTCCATAAGCATCAAACAATTCATAATATTCCATGGTTATCACCTTGCAAAAAGCCTTCCGGTTGGAAGGCTTTGAGATTTATTTTGCAATATCTTGCGCACGGGTTTCTCTTACAACGGTAACTTTAATCGTTCCTGGGTAAGAGAGTTGTTCTTCAATTTCTTTCTTGATGTCACGTGCCAATTTATGTGCGAGCACATCATCAATTTGATCAGGTTTCACAATCACTCTGACCTCACGGCCAGCTTGAATGGCGTATGCCTGATCAACGCCTTCATGTTTACTTGAAATTGTTTCAAGTTGTTCGAGTCGTTTGATGTAGTTATCTAGTGATTCACTACGTGCACCTGGTCTAGCGGCGCTAAGGGCATCTGAAGCTGCGACTAAGACTGCGATGATGGTTTGTGCTTCTGTATCGCCGTGGTGCGATTTAATGGCGTCTAAGACTGCCAGTGGTTCGCCGTAACGTTGAGCAATGTTATAGCCGATATCTACGTGTGAACCTTCAATTTCGTGGTCTACCGCTTTACCTAAGTCATGTAGCAAAGCAGCACGACGGGTTAAGATTTCATCTTCACCAATTTCAGCGGCTAGTTTCCCAGCGATAAACGCACACTCTACTGAATGTCTTAATACGTTTTGTCCATAAGAGGTTCTAAAGTGTAAACGACCAAGTAGTTTTACTAAGTCAGGATGGACTTTGCCAATCCCCACTTCAAAGACCGCCTCTTCACCTTTATCACGGATAAAGCGATCCACATCTTCGCGCATTTTCTCAACCACTTCTTCAATGCGGCCCGGATGAATCCGGCCGTCACTAACAAGGGCTTCAAGTGAACGCTTAGCAATTTCGCGTCTAACAGGGTCAAACCCACTTAACACGACCGCCTCAGGTGTATCGTCAATGATTAAATCAACGCCAGTTAAGGCCTCGATGGTACGAATGTTTCTACCTTCTCTACCAATGATACGACCTTTCATGTCGTCATTGGGTAAGTTAACCACACTAACCGTTCTTTCACTGGTCACATCCTGTGCATACTTTTGCATGGCTGAGGCCAGGAGGTGTTGAGCGATTTTGTCAACTTCCATTTTGGCTTTTTCTTCTTCATCTTTGATGAATTGTGCAATTTCTTTTTCCATTTCAGATTCTACTCGTTTGAAAATGATGTCTCGTGCTTCGGTGGTTGTTGTTTGTGCAATTTCTTCTAATTTTTCGTTTTGTTCTTCAATTAAACGCTCAAGTTTGCTTTCTTGGTCTTCCAAGGCATTTTTACGTTGTTCAATGTTTTCTTCTTTACGATCAATATTAGATTCACGACGGTCAAGATTAACAGCTCGGTTATCAAGAACTTTTTCCCGTTGAAACAGCTTGTTTTCTTGATTGGTAATCTCTTGCTTTCTTTCTTTTATTTCTTTATCTGTTTCAGTTCTTAAATTATGAACTTCCTGTTTTGTTTCTAAAATCGTTTGTTTTTTGGTTTTTTCAGCTTGTTTTTCTGCGTCGTCAATAATTTTTTTCGCTTGGTTCTGTGCCTTGTCGAACCCTTTTTCAATAAGAATGGCACGGGTGATTACACCAATGACAATCCCAATAATTAATACCAGCAAACCGGAGACGATTAATACTAATGGATTATCCATGATTAATTCCTCCGTTTCGTCTATTCGTATATGATATGACTCGATAATACATGTTAAAAACATGATAAATTCGATTGAGTAGAATCAAAGTTTACTTTTTCATTATACATTAGAAAAACTTCAAAAGTCAAACAATATTCAATATTAACGGTGCCCTTAAACAGATAATTTTTTCATTCTGATGCCTTCTTGTTCTCTGTGAAATATCATCATGAAACCTTAGCCATGTAAACGCAATCAAATAATCATCTATTATGCCTTTTGTTATGCGGTTTGTCATGAAAACTAATTC